>JAYWDL010000187.1:0-5526 GCA_043779865.1 Polaromonas sp. | reverse complement strand
TTCTTGGTGTCGGGCCTTTATCAATTCATCTGTTTCCATCTCCAAAGTCTATGGCTTGACCTGAAAATAGTCCATTTAATTATTTTATGGCTCCTTAGCCCTGGATAAAGACAGGCGCCCGAAAAAAATCAGAGTGAAATGCCCATGCGTTCCAGAATATCGCAGACGAGTTCCAGCCTGAGCAGTGGATTGTCCAGTTCCATCAGTTGCTGCTTGAGCGCCAGCGGTATGGGTAGCAATTCGCACCAGCGATTGGCCACCCACCCGCAGTCGTCAAGGCGATAGGGGGGCAGCATCGGCATTTTTCCGGGGGGGGCGTCGCTTTGCTGAAGGTTTTTGATCAGCTTGCCCAGTGCATCGACGGTTTTCTGCAAGTCGCTGGGAATCTTGACAGACAGGTCGTCTTCCAGCCGGGTTACGTCAGCAATCCACAATCCATGTTTCAGTTTTTCCCGTCTGGCAATCTTGAAGCGGTGAACCCCGCTGCATTGAATGAGCATCAGGCCAGGTTGCGGCACCGAAAACTCGGTGATGGTTGCCAGTGTGCCGACTGCATTGAAGGCTTCGTGTGCAAAGCCGTCCCCGCTGGGCTTTGTTTCTTTTAAAGTCGCGTCTTCGGGCCGGCGGACTTCCGAGCCTTCTGTCAGGGAGACGACACCAAACGGTGCGCCCGTTTTGTGGCATTTGCCAATCATATCCAGGTAACGAACCTCAAAAATTCGTAGCGACAGCAGGCCCCCGGGGTAGAGAACGGTGCCTAAGGGGAACAGCGGGAGACAGGTCAATGTGAGGGTTTCAGACATGGTGTCATGCTTCAAATTGCGGTGAACCACATCATCCCATGATCTTTTTTCTTGTGATCTTGCTGTGTACCCTGTTTTACGTCCGCTCGAAGGTAACCTTGTACGTGCACAGCTTTCCGTCCATGGGGTCGACCGTCTCAGGTGTCTTGTAGATAAGGTGGCCATCTTCAAAGCTGATAAGGCGGGTTTGATGCGTGCCAGTCCACAACTCGTTCCAGCTGCCATCCACCGTGTGCACGACACGGTCTGACTCGACCTGGTAGGTCCCGACATAAGCAAACATCGTGTCGAACAGTGCAACCTTCTCCACCTCCGAAGGAGGATTGGCAGAAGGCTTCTGTCGTCCGCTGCTAAGCACGAAGACCATCACGCGGCCGTCTGATGCGTATTGATGTATCCGAACGGGTTTGAGCCTAGCGCGTCAGATTCCTCACCAGACGCCACGAGCCTGCGTGTCCAGGCGAGCATTCGCCAGGTGCCGGGAGTGCGCTTGCTCAGAGTGGTCACAGATTGGGTTTTGGAGGTCATGGGCAACTCCTCATGGCAGTAAATAGAGTCCGGCCGAGTGAGACCATGGAATGTAAAACGGCCTCAACATCATTGCATTCAAAATACAGCTGACTGCGAAAATGATGAATCGCTGGCGCTACCAAAAAAATAGCGAACTAACCATGCCGGGTTTGCGCCAGTCGCTGTTTTTTCTTCCAACTTACACAACCTTGTATTTTAAGACTTACGTAAATTAGATCACTGAATATTACTTAAACTTACAATTTAAGACGGCAACAATTCCAGTGCTTTTCTTTTCGTTGCAATGGATTTTCTGGTGGTTAAGCCGTTTTCAAAGCTTCAGCTCACCGCATCGGCCGGCTGCCTGAGCAGCATCGCCAGTGAACTCGCAACCGTCTTGCGCAATTCCCGGCGGTCGCAGATAAAGTCGATCGCGCCCTTGGTCTGGAGGAATTCGGCGCGCTGAAAACCCTCGGGCAGGGTCACGCGAACGGTCGATTCGATGACGCGCGGGCCGGCAAAACCGATCAGCGCCTTTGGCTCGGCAATCACGATGTCGCCGACAAAGGCAAAACCGGCGCTCACGCCGCCCATGGTCGGGTCGGTCAGCACGCTGATGTAAGGCAGGCCTTTTTTGGCCAGGCGCGTCAGGGAGGCATTGGTTTTGGCCATCTGCATCAGGCTCAGCACGCCTTCCTGCATACGTGCGCCGCCGGTGGCGGTAAAACAGATAAACGGGACTTTTTGCTCGATGGCCGCATGAACGCCGCGCACAAAACGCTCACCCACCACACTGCCCATGCTGCCGCCCATGAAATCGAATTCAAAGCAGGCCACGACGACGCCAATGCTGTGAACGGCGCCGCCCATCACGACCAGCGCATCGGTTTCGCCGGTGTTTTCCATTGCTTCTTTCAGACGCTCGGGATATTTGCGGCTGTCCTTGAATTTGAGCGCATCCACTGGAAGCACTTCCTGGCCCAGTTCGTAGCGTCCTTCGGCATCCAGAAAGGCGTCAAGCCGGGCACGTGCGCCAATGCGGTGGTGGTGGCTGCATTGCGGGCAGACATTCTGGTTTTTTTCCAGATCGGTCTTGTACAGCACGGCCTCGCAGCTCGGGCACTTGATCCACAGGCCTTCGGGCACGCTGCGGCGCTCGGTCGGGTTGGTGGGGCTGATTTTGGGGGGAAGGAGTTTTTCTAGCCAAGACATGGTGTCAGTCCTTGTTGGCCTGGCGTTGTTGCAGCCCGGATGGCTCAAGCAACATCAGGCGTTAAATACGGGAGATATGCATCGGCAGATAGCCTTGGCCGGAACGAAAAGTACGATTATGCGCTGGTTGAATTCAAGCAAAAATCAGTCCAGGGCAGTACGAATTTCTTTCAGGAAATCGTGCGCCACGGTGGCAACCCGATCATGCGGCTGGTTTTCAATCAGCTGAATGATCTTGCTGCCGATGACCACGGCGTCGGCCACCTTGCTGATGGCGCGAGCGGTGGCTGCGTCGCGAATGCCAAAACCGACGCCTACGGGAACGCTTACATGCTGGCGAATGCGCGGCAGCATGGCTTCGACCGCCTCCACGTCCAGTGTGCCGGAGCCGGTCACGCCCTTGAGCGAGACGTAATATACATAACCGCTGGCGACCTGCGCGACCTGCGCCATGCGGGCATCGGTACTCGTTGGCGCCAGCAAAAAGATCAGGTCCATGCCGTGCGCGCGCAGCTCGGCGGCAAACGTCACGCATTCTTCAGGCGGGTAGTCAACGATCAGCATGCCATCGACACCGGCTGCGGCTGCATCGCGGATGAAGGCGCTTTCGGCTGTACCTGCGCCATGTTTGATGTCATAGCGCTCGACCGGATTGGCGTAGCCCATCAGCACTACGGGTGTAATGTTGTCTTGGGCACGGAATGCGCGCACCATGTCCAGCACCTGGGCCAGGCCAATACCGAAGCCGAGCGCTTTTTCACCGGCTTTCTGGATCACCGGGCCATCGGCGCTGGGGTCGGAAAAGGGCACGCCCAGTTCAATCACGTCAGCGCCGCCGGCCACCATGCCGTGCATGAGTTCGGGCGTGATGTCAGCAAACGGGAAGCCCGCCGTGACATAGGGAATCAATGCCTTGCGGCCCTGGGTTTTGAGCTTGGAGAAGGTCGAGGCAATGCGGCTCATGATTGGGTACCTGCTCCTTTTGCGCCGCTGGCGTCAAACGATTCGGCTGAGGAAGCCGATGCAGCGACCCCACCCTTGACAGCCAGGCCGCGCATGGAAGGCCGGTCATAGAAATCGGCACCGGAGAGATCGGCGACGGTGCCAATATCCTTGTCGCCCCGGCCCGAGAGATTGACCAGGATGCTCTGGTCGCTGCGCATGGTTTTGGCCAGCTTCATCGCGTAGGCAACGGCATGGGCCGATTCCAGCGCAGGAATGATGCCTTCGGTGCGGCACAGGTAGTGAAACGCTGACAAGGCTTCGGTGTCGGTAATGCCGACATATTCAGCGCGACCGATGTCCTTCAAAAACGCATGCTCGGGGCCGACGCCGGGGTAGTCCAGGCCAGCGCTGATGCTGTGCGTCTCGGTGACCTGGCCATCGTCGTTTTGCAGCACATAGGTGCGGTTGCCATGCAGAACGCCGGGCAGGCCGCGCTGCAGCGAAGCCGCGTGTTTGCCGCTGTCCAGACCTTCGCCGGCGGCTTCCACGCCGATCAGGCGGGTTTGCTCATGCGAAATGTAGGGATGGAAAATACCCATGGCATTGCTGCCGCCGCCGACGCAGGCGACGACCGCGTCGGGTTGCTTGCCGTCGTTCATCTCCGGCATTTGGCTCAAGCATTCGGTGCCGATGACACTTTGAAAATCGCGCACCATCATCGGGTAGGGGTGCGGTCCGGCTACGGTGCCGATGATGTAAAACGTGTTGTCCACATTGGCGACCCAGTCGCGCATGGCTTCATTCAGCGCATCTTTCAGCGTTTTGCTGCCACTTTCGACCGGCACGACGGTCGCGCCCAGCAGGTTCATGCGGTACACATTCGGGCTTTGGCGCTTGACGTCTTCGCTGCCCATGTAGACCACGCATTCCATGCCGTAGCGCGCGCAAATGGTCGCGGTGGCCACGCCGTGCTGGCCGGCGCCGGTTTCGGCAATGATGCGCGGCTTGCCCATGCGGCGGGCCAGCATCGCCTGACCAATGGTGTTGTTGATCTTGTGCGCGCCGGTGTGGTTGAGGTCTTCACGCTTGAGGTAAATCTGCGCGCCGCCCTGTTCCCGGCTCATGCGCGCGGCGTGGTAAATCGGCGAGGGCCGACCCACAAAATGCTTCAGTTCGTAGTTGAATTCGGCAAGGAATTCCGGATCATGCTGGTATTTGGCGTAAGCGTCTTTCAGCTCGTTAATGGCGTGGGTCAGCGTCTCGGAAACAAAACTTCCGCCGTAAATGCCGAAATGGCCTGCAAGGTCAGGCTGGTGATAGTCATACATGATGAATAAGGTTCTTTGCAAGTTGTTCGTCGGCAGCGCGAACGGCTGCGACGAATTGGTTGATTTTGTCGGCGCTCTTGATTCCTTTCGAAACCTCGACGCCTGAGCTCACATCAACGGCCAGCGTGGTGCAGCGCGGCCTGACTTGCAAAATGCCATCGGTCACGTTTGCAGGCGTCAACCCACCAGATAAAACGAGGTGAGCGTTGACGCTTGGAGGAAGAAGTGACCAATTGAATGTTTTCCCGCCGCCGCCGAATCCTTCGACGTGAGCGTCGAGCAGGATGGCTTGGGCAGCTTTGAAAGTATCTGCATATTTTACGAGATCGAACCGGTCATCGTCTGCGGCAGCCTGTTCATCAAGCGGGATGCGGGCGGCCCGGATGAATGGCCTACCCGCTGCCAAGCAGTCTTCGGCTGTCTCATCACCATGAAATTGCAGTAGAGCCCCCGGAATACGTGCGTAAGCAGCTATTATTTCAATAGCAGACGCATTGACGAAAAGCAGCACGGGCGTCACAAAAGGCGGCAGGCGTTCAACCAGCTCGGCCGCACGTTCTGCGCTGACGTAGCGCGGGCTTTTGGCATACATCACAAAACCCACCGCATCGGCGCCGGCATCCACTGCGGCGTCAACGTCTTCCTCACGCGTCAAGCCGCAGATTTTGATGCGGGTTCTGGTTGAAGTCGTCATGGCAGCCAATCATAAGCCGCAGTGCGCGCTGGCA
>JAYWDL010000186.1:0-5536 GCA_043779865.1 Polaromonas sp. | reverse complement strand
ACACCCGCGCATGACTTGATGGGGTAAACATACAGGCCAGAGATAAGGCACGAGACGTCGAAGGCGGGGAGTGATGAGTCGCTCATGAGGTTTGCTTTAAGGTTTGAAATCAGGGCGTAAACCGTGATTTTGCACTGCCTCCTAAACTGGGGCTTGTCCAAGACCTTTGATGTTTGTTTTCGCGGCGGCGGTGTGGTGGGCCACACGCTGGCATTGTTGCTGGCGCGCGAGCGCTTGCGCGTGGCGCTGGTCACCCGGCCCCAGCAAGCGCCTGCGGCCGACGTGCGGGCCTATGCCCTGAACAGTGCCTCGCGGGAAGTGCTGCAAGCGCTGCGCGTCTGGCCTGAAGCTCCTTTAGCCACCCCGGTGAAGGAGATGCAGGTGTGGGGCGACAAAGGGGGTTATGTGAATTTCACCGCAGACAGCGTGGCGCAAGAGGCGCTGGCCTGGATTGTCGATGTGCCCGCGCTGGAGCAGCAACTGATCCAGGCGGTGCGCTACCAGCCGCAAATCGAGCGCGTTGCAGCGCCGGAAAAAGCCGCCCTGACGGTGATATGCGAGGGCCACCGCAGCAGCAGCCGCGATGAATTCGGCGCGCGCTGGACGGTCAAGCCCTATCCGCAAAAAGCGATAGCCGCCCGGCTCGAATCCGATCAACCCCACAGAGGCGTTGCCCGCCAGTGGTTCGCAAACGGCGATATCGTGGCGCTTTTGCCTTTGTCAGGTGTGGCGGGGAACTCTGTGGCGCTGGTCTGGTCTGCTTCCATAGAGCGCGCCAGCGAACTGGAAAAACTGCCACCGGAAGAATTTTGTGCGGCCCTGCAGGCTGTGTGCGGCCAGGAAGCCGGCACCTTGCATTTGACGAGCGAGCGGGCCTGCTGGCCTCTTGCCCTGTCAAACGCGGACCACTGGGTGGGCAATGGTTGGGCGCTGGCCGGCGATGCGGCACATACCGTTCACCCGCTGTCGGGCCAGGGGCTGAACCTGGGCCTGGCCGATGCGGCCTGCCTCGCCGGGGTATTGGCGCAGCGTGAATACTGGCGGCTTCTCGGCGATGAAAAGCTGCTGCGCCGCTACGAACGGGCACGCAAGGCTGATGTGGCGGCCATGGGCGCCGTGACCGACGGCCTGCACGGCCTGTTTGCGCAGACCGATGAGCGGTGGCAGATGTTGCGCAACTGGGGCATGAAGGAATTTGGGCGCAGCGGCATTCTCAAGCGCTGGGTGGCGCGGCAGGCTGCCGGCCTGTGATTGAAATTATCGGAAATTTGATGAGAAAATCAGGGAACACCATGAAAACAACGAAACTGACCGCGAGCATGAGGCTTGCGGGATTGGCGGGCCTGCTGGCCTGTACCCTTGGTGCCGCAGTTGCACAGGAGGCGGTCATTCGCAAAAACCTGGCGGAACGCCTGCCGACGCTGCCCAAAATCGATGAGGTCAGCAAGACGCCGATGAATGGCCTGTATGAGGTTCGCATCAACGGCAGCGATATTGTTTACACCGATGCCGAGGGCAACTTCCTGCTGCAGGGCAACCTGATCGACACCCGGGCCAAAAGCAACCTGACCGAACAACGGATCGAAAAGCTCAGCGCCATTGACTTTGACGCCCTGCCCCTGAAAGACGCCTTTATCCAGGTACGCGGCAATGGCAAACGCAAGATGGCGGTCTTTGAAGACCCCAATTGCGGCTATTGCAAACGCTTTGAAGTTGACCTGCAAAAAGTAAACGATGTGACGGTTCACACCTTTCTGATTCCCATCCTGAGCCCGGACTCTGCCGAGAAGGCCAAAAACATCTGGTGCGCCAAAGACAAAAGCAAGGCCTGGCTCGACTGGATGGTGCGTGAGCAGCCTGCCGCCAAAGCCAGTTGCGACACGGCCGCGCTGGAGCGCAACCTGGCGTTCAGCAAGAAATACAAGATCACCGGAACGCCGACGATCTTTTTTGCCGATGGCTCACGCGTTCCCGGCGCCATTGGTGCGCAGCAGATCGAGAAAATGCTGGCGACGGCCAAAGCCCCCTGATCCCGTCCGAGCCCTGCCAGCAGGGCCAATTATTGATAAATAATGCCTCCTGCGCAGGCGGGTCGTGCGCAATCAGCTCCTTTTTTAATAGCAAAACCAGAATCTGCTTCTGCATCCGGCGGTTAACGCTCACCGCCTGATGCGGCAGACCTGGCCTACCCTTTTCCAGATGGCCACCTCTACCCGAAACACCCCCGCACCGCTTCACTACCGCGTCGAGATTGGCAATTTGCATGCCCACCTGTTTCGCGTCACGCTGACGATTGCACGGCCTGCGGCGCTGCAGCGGGTGTCATTGCCGGTGTGGATACCGGGCAGCTACCTGGTGCGCGAATTTTCCAAAAACCTGCAGGGCTTGCGGGCGCATCAGGGGGCACGCTCGCCGGTTCCGCTTGAGCAGCTTGACAAATGCAGCTGGCAAATCGCGTGCTCGCCTGCCGGGGCCCTGGTGCTGAGTTACGACGTGTACGCCAACGACAACTCGGTACGCACCGCCTGGCTGGATGCGAACCGCGGATTTTTCAACGCTACCAGCCTGTGCCTCAAAGTCGAAGGCATGGAATCATCACCGCATGTGCTGGAACTGCCTGCATCCAGGTCAGTGGCGGGATGGTCGGTGGCCACGGGCTTGACGCCGCAAAAAATCAATACCCAGGGCTTTGGCAGCTACGCGGCGGCCGATTACGACGAGCTGGTCGATTGCCCGGTGGAAATGGGGCCGTTCTGGAGCGCTACCTTCAGCGCGCGGGGCGTGCCGCACCGCTTTGTCGTCGCTGGCGCCGCTGCCACTTTCGACGGCGCCAGGCTACTCGCTGACACGCAAAAAATCTGCGAGACAGCAATCCGCTTCTGGCACGGCAGCAAAAAGCCGCCGTTCAAGAATTACCTGTTCATGCTCAACACCGTGGACGACGGCTACGGCGGGCTGGAGCATCGCAACTCGACCGCGCTGATCTGCAACCGCAAAGACCTGCCGCGTCTGGGTGAAGCCAAGGTACCCGAGGGTTACACGACGCTGAAAGGCCTCATTAGCCATGAGTATTTCCACACCTGGAACGTCAAGCGCCTGCGCCCGGCAGAGTTTGAAAGTTACCAGTACGGGCATGAAAATTACACCGAACTGCTGTGGTTCTTTGAAGGCTTCACCAGCTATTACGACGACCTGCTGCTGCGCCGCGCCGGGCTGCTGGACAACGCGGCGTATCTGAAGCTGCTGAACAAAACCATCAACCAGGTGCTGCAGGCGCCCGGCAGGCTGGTGCAGTCGGTGGCCGAGGCGAGTTTTGACGCGTGGGTGAAGTTCTACCGGCCCGATGAAAACACGCCCAACGCGACAGTGAGCTACTACGCCAAGGGCGCGCTGGTGGCGCTGTGTTTTGACCTGACGCTGCGTGCCGAAGGCCGCGCCGGTCACAGCGCAACGCTCGACGATGTGATGCGCGCCCTCTGGCTTGCTTGCCAAGCCGGTCCCATGCGGGAGGCTGATTTTGCCGAAGCGCTCCAGGCCGCAGGGCTGCGCTCGTTTGCGCCAGAGCTGGCAAGCTGGGTGCATGGCCGGGACGAGCTTCCGCTGAAGGAATTGTTGCAGCAGCAAGGCGTGGCCGTGCTGGAAGAACCCGCCCAGATGGCGCAGCGGCTGGGCCTTCGCGTCAACGAAACCCAGGGCGTGCAGATTAAAACCGTGCTGCGCGGCGGCGTGGCCGAACAGGCCGGCTTTGCGGCGGGCGACGAGTGGCTGGGACTGGATCCGGCCGGCAAAGCATCGGCCAAAAGCGCCTTGCCAGCGGCTGCCGGCTGGCGCATGAGCCGGCTTGACGACCTCACGCTCTACGCCGGCACGGTGAAAAAAGTGATCGCTCTGGTAGCGCGTGACAAACGCCTGATGCGGCTTGAGTTGACCCTGCCGCCTGTCCTGACCACCTGGCGTCTGGCAGTGAAGGATGCGAAGCTGGTGAACGAGTGGCTGGAGCCGGAAACCTGAGCTTGAAAGTCCGCCTGGCCCCGCTTATTCGCCCCTGAAAACCGCTGGCCGTTTCTCCAGAAAAGCCGTCACGCCTTCAATATAGTCATGCGTGCGTCCAAGGGCCGACTGCTGGTCACGCTCGGCATCGAGCTGCTGGTGCAGCGTTCGCGTGGTGCCCTCACGCAGCAGATGACGGGAGGCCACCAGGGCCTGGGTTGGCATCGCGGCCAGCCGCTGCGCGAGCGCCATGGCGGCGGCCAGCGGATCGTCCGCCACGTCCCAGATCAGTCCCCACTCCTTGGCTTGCGCGGCAGGCAGCTTGTCTCCCGTCAACGTCAGTCCCATGGCCCGGGTCAGGCCGAGCTTTTGCACCAGCAGCCAGCTGCCACCCGCATCGGGCACCAGTCCGATCTTGCTGAACGCCTGGATAAAGCTGGCGCCCGGCGCGGCAATCGCCATGTCGCATGTCATCGCCAGCGAAGCGCCTGCCCCCGCCGCCACGCCATTGACGGCTGCCACCGTCGGCATTCGCAGCGCCAGCAAGCGGCGCGCCGTCGGGTTGAAGGCCTGCTCAATCAGCGGCCCCGGGTCGGCCCGCTCCACCCGGTTCGGACCGGGTTCAAAATCAAATTCGGCCAGGTCGGCCCCGGCGCAAAAGCCCCGGCCTGCGCCGGTGATGACCAGCGCCCGGATAGACGGGTCAGCTTCGGCCCGGTCCAGCGCCAACCACAGGTCATGGTGCATCTGGCGGCTAAAGCTGTTCAGGGCTTGCGGACGGTTGAGCGTCAGCACCGCCACGGCGCCTTGCGTGGCATACAAAACGGTGGATTCGGCGCTTGATTCAGATTCAGGGGCAGTCATAAATTTCTCCTGGGTTGAATTTAGCATTGCAGCGGCGCAATCTTAGTCCCGGTTTTCCCTTGCCTGAAGTGCCCTGGTCACGTTACGCCACGGTGCTGAACGCGGGCGGACCATGGCATGATTCACCCTTCTGAAAGGACTTTCCATGAGCTATGAAATGATTGTGACTTCTACCCAAGGCCCGGATTCGCGCAAGGTCGGCATCGTGACCCTGAACCGGCCCAAGCAGCTCAATGCGCTCAATAACGAACTCATGGATGAACTGGGCGCCGCACTCAAGGCCTTTGATGCCGATGACACGGTAGGCTGCATCATCCTGACCGGCAGCGAAAAAGCCTTTGCCGCCGGTGCCGACATTGGCGCCATGGCGCAGTACAGTTTTGCCGACGTCTACAACAACGACTACATCACCCGCAACTGGGAACACATTCGCAGCATCCGCAAACCTGTGATTGCCGCGGTCAGCGGTTTTGCGCTGGGTGGCGGCTGCGAACTGGCCATGATGTGCGACTTCATCATCGCCGCCGACAATGCGAAATTTGGCCAGCCCGAGATCAAGCTGGGCATCATTCCAGGCGCCGGCGGTACGCAGCGCCTGCCCCGCGCCGTCGGCAAGGCCAAGGCCATGGACATGGCGCTGACCGGCCGCATGATGGATGCGCTAGAGGCAGAACGCGCCGGG
>JAYWDL010000185.1:0-5547 GCA_043779865.1 Polaromonas sp. | reverse complement strand
GGCGCTGCATTGGCGTGTCGAACTTGCGCCGGGGCTTCAAGCTGCCGCGCTGGCAGTTCGAGCCCGCCATCTGGCCCGCATTGCAGCCCATCGCGAAGAGCCTGGGCACCAGCGACGGCTGGCAACTGCTCGGGTTTCTGGAGTCGCCCGCCACCGCGCTGGATGGCCAGACACCCCGCGCGGCACTGGAGCAAGGCGCCTCGCTGGAGCGAATCCTGACACTGGCAACGGCTGAGGCACATTGACCTCATCCATGAACTTCAATGAACTGAATCCACCCATCACTGAACTTCCTGCCCGCCAAATTTGGCATCGCGTGCAGCGCAAAACGGCACGCATCGACAGTGTGCGGGTCAATGGTTTCCTGCTGGCGCCACCGGATGGCTTGACCGGCCGCTTTGACCTTGCGGACGAATCCATCGCCTACCTGGGTGACAGCCCGGAAACGGCGTTGTATGAATCACTGTTCCGCAGAGAAGTGCGCAGTTGCCATTGGGACAGGTTACAGCAGCGCGTATTGACCTGTTTTGAGACGCTGTATCGACTGCGTCTGGTTGATTTGCGTGGGCTGGAAGAGCGCTACCCCGTGCTGCAGTCGCTCCGCTATGAATCCACGCAAAGCTTTGCGCTGGACTGCCGGCGGCAAGACCTGGATGGCATTTCTATGCCTCGGCCCAGCATCCGCACCATGGCTGTGTCTGCCTTTTTAAATCCGGCATCGACAAGACAAGGCGAACATCGTCAATACCGCTTGTCAAACCGGGCACTGAGCAATTGCACACTGCGGCGGGGCTGCCGCCTGGGGCTCACAAGTTCCAATTGTTCGAGAATAGGTGGCGACGTGCTTCAGCTTTTCTTTTCAAGGCTTCGGATGTTGTGGTATCGAGTAATTTCGACTCAGGTTTGCGCGGCATGACGATTCCTTTTTTGATGCTGAAGGCGTATTGAATTCAAGCAACACATACGCCACACGGCGTATTCCCTAATCCCCCGCTCCTCCCTAAAGTCAATCCATCGCAGCGCAAAAAGCCTGTTCCCCAGGCCCATGCAGCGAGATGGAAACTTTCACCCACAGGAGAAGCACTCATGCAACGTCGATTCACTCTCAAGGCACTCACCGCCGCCGTCGCCCTGACCACCCTGTCTGCGCTGCCAGCGTACGCAGCTGATGACACCATCAAGGTCGGCATCCTGCACAGCCTCTCAGGCACGATGGCGATTTCTGAAACCGTGTTGAAAGACACCGTATTGATGGCGATTGACGAGATCAACGCCAAGGGCGGCGTTCTTGGCAAGAAGCTCGAACCCGTCATCGTTGACCCGGCCTCCAACTGGCCGCTGTTTGCTGAAAAAACCAAGCAGCTGCTCGGTCAGGACAAGGTCGCCGTGATTTTTGGCTGCTGGACTTCGGTGTCGCGCAAGTCGGTGCTGCCGGTCGTCGAAGAAATGAACGGTTTGCTGTTCTACCCGGTGCAGTACGAGGGCGAAGAGTTGAGCAAGAACGTGTTCTACACCGGCGCTGCGCCCAACCAGCAGGCGATTCCTGCGGTCGATTATTTGATGAGCAAGGCCGGCGGCGGCGCCAAGCGCTGGGTGTTGCTGGGCACCGACTATGTGTACCCGCGCACCACCAACAAGATCCTGCGCGCTTACCTCAAGAGCAAGGGCGTTGCCGACAAGGACATCGACGAGAAATACACGCCGTTCGGCCACTCTGACTACCAGACCATCGTGGCTGACGTGAAGAAATTCTCGCAGGGCGGCAAGACGGCGGTGGTCTCGACCATCAACGGCGACTCGAATGTTCCTTTCTACAAGGAACTAGGCAATGCCGGTCTGAAGGCCAAGGACGTGCCGGTCGTGGCCTTCTCGGTCGGCGAGGAAGAGCTGCGCGGCGTCGATACCAAGCCGCTGGTCGGCCACCTGGCCGCCTGGAACTACTTCCAGTCGATCAAGAACCCGACCAACACTGAGTTCATCAACAAATGGTCTGCCTATGCCAAGGCCAAGGGCATTGCCGGTCATAAAGACAAGCCTTTGACCAACGACCCGATGGAAGCGACCTACATCGGCATCAACATGTGGAAGCAGGCGGTTGAAAAAGCCAAGTCCACCGACACCGACAAAGTGATTGCCGCGATGGCCGGCCAGACTTTCAATGCACCTTCGGGCATCGTGAGCAAGATGGATGAGAAAAACCATCACCTGCACAAGTCGGTGTTCATCGGCGAGATCAAGGCTGACGGCCAGTTCAATGTGGTCTGGAAAACGCCTGGCCCGGTCAAGGCCAAGCCATGGAGCCCGTACATCGAAGGCAACGACAAGAAGCCTGACGAGCCGGTCAAGGGCATGAGCGTCGCGAAGAAGTAAGCGCGGGCTTGACCGCGACATCCGCTCCGGATTTGCAGCCCTTACGCTGCGACATCCGGATCGGCTGCTTGCTACGCTTTCTGGCCATTTCACCTGGATTTACGGTGGGCCTGAAGCTCTTTGATTCCCAAGGAAGTTGCAGTCTGGGCGTAACGCCGTGGGGCGTGCCCGCCCAACCTACAGATTCTTTTATGCCATTTCGACATCTACTCTTAATTGCTACGCTTTTCATAGCTTCTCACGCCCATGCCTTAAGCGAAAATGAGGTAAAAGGCATGGTAATTGGTGAAACCGAGGCGCGCGTGGAAGCGCTGAACAAGGCTGCCGTCAACGCCGATGAAAAAACGGTGGCCTTCATCCAGGCGCTGTCCGACGATGCCGTGAAAACCAGCAGCGGCAAGGTGTTCGTGGTCAAGGATGACAAGGCCTTTGACCCGCTTACCGGCGCCGTTCAGCGCTTGCCGGCCGACGCCGAAGACGTGATCAACCCCAACCTGATGCGCAGCGAGATTGACAACGCGCTGGCGGCGCTCAAGCTGTTTTCCAGGGACGAAAAAGTGCGCCGTGACGCCATCAAGACGCTGGCAGGGGAGAGCGACGAGGCGCGCCTGCCGCTGATTGAAAAAGCCTACGCGCTTGAGGCGGTGCCGCAGCTGAAAAGCCAGCTGGAGTTGATGCGCGCCGCCATCCTGCTGGGCAGCAGCGACAAAACCAAACGGCTGGAAGCGGCAGCGCAGCTTTCGGCCAGCAAAAATCCCGCCACCAAGACAGTGCTGATCGAGCGCCTGGGCAGCGAATCGGATGCCGACGTGAAAGTCGCGCTGCAAGCAGCCCTGGCCAAGGTCGAGGCGTCTCTTGCCTGGGGCGACAAGCTGGGCGCGGTGTTCAGCGGAATCAGCCTGGGCAGCATCTTGCTGCTGGTGGCGCTGGGCCTGGCGATTACCTACGGCCTGATGGGCGTCATCAACATGGCGCACGGCGAGCTGATGATGATTGGCGCCTACGCCACTTACGTCATGCAGGGGCTGTTCCAGAAATACCTTCCCGGCGCTTTTGACTGGTACCTGCTGGCCGCGGTGCCGGTGGCGTTCCTGGCGTCTGGGCTGATGGGCGCGGTGCTGGAGCGCAGCGTGATCCGTTTCCTGTATGGCCGGCCGCTGGAGACGCTGCTGGCCACCTGGGGCATCAGCCTGATGCTGCAGCAGCTGGTGCGCTCGATTTTTGGCGCGCAAAACGTTGGCGTTGAAAATCCGGTGTGGATGAGCGGCGGCGTGCAGGTGCTGGGCAATCTGTCGCTGCCCTACAACCGGCTGGTCATCATCGGTTTTGCCATCGCCGTGTTGCTGGGAATGGCCTGGCTCATCAGCAAGACACGGCTGGGCCTGTTTGTTCGCGGCGTCACGCAAAACCGGCCGATTGCTGCCTGCATGGGCGTGAACACGGCGCGGGTCGATACCTATGCCTTTGCGCTGGGCTCGGGCATTGCCGGGCTGGCCGGCTGCGCGCTGAGCCAGGTCGGCAATGTCGGGCCGGACCTGGGGCAGGGCTATATCGTCGATGCCTTCATGGTGGTGGTGCTGGGTGGCGTCGGCCAGCTGGCCGGCACGGTGTACGCGGCCATGGGTCTGGGCGTCCTGAACAAATTCCTTGAAGGCTGGACGGGGGCCGTGCTGGCCAAGATTGCCGTACTGGTGTTCATCATCATCTTCATCCAGAAGCGGCCTCAGGGCATCTTCGCGATGAAGGGCCGCTCGGCGGAGGCATAAATATGAGCACACCTTTCCTTACCACCACCGAATCCCTGCAGGCCGAGCAAGGCATCGAGCCGACTCGTACGGTTGTGGCCCGCCCGTCAGAGCCATCCGCCGCCGGGCGCGTCGTGCTTCCCCTCAAAGGCCCGCTACTGACCCGCACCGGCTGGAGCGCCTTCATCATCGCGCTCATCGTGGTCTGTGCGGTGGCGCCGGTGCTCAATCTCTGGGTGCCCGAAGGCCATGCGCTCCACATGAGCACCTATGCCGTGGCGCTGCTTGGCAAGATCATGTGCTACGCCATCGCTGCTCTGGCGATGGACCTGATCTGGGGTTATACCGGCATTTTGTCGCTGGGCCACGGCGTGTTTTTTGCGCTCGGCGGCTACGTCATGGGCATGTATTTGATGCGCCAGATTGGCAGCGATGGCAACTACAAAAGCAATTTGCCCGATTTCATGGTGTTCCTGGACTGGAAAACGCTGCCCTGGCACTGGACCTTCAGCGACAGCTTCATTGCCACGCTGATTTTGATCGTGGCGGTGCCGGGCGTGGTGGCCTTCGTGTTCGGCTACTTTGCATTCCGCTCGCGCATCAAGGGCGTTTACTTTTCCATCATCACCCAGGCCATGACGTTTGCGGCGATGCTGCTGTTTTTCCGCAATGAAACCGGTTTTGGCGGCAACAACGGCTTCACCGACTTCAAGCGCATCCTGAACATTCCGCTGGCGACGCCTTCGATGCGCATGACGCTTTTTGTCATGACCGGGCTGACGCTGCTGGGCTTTTTCCTCTTCGCCAAGTGGCTGGTTGCCAGCAAGTTTGGCCGGGTGCTGCAGGCTATTCGCGATGCCGAAACGCGGGTGATGTTTTCGGGTTACAGCCCGCTGGGCTACAAGCTCACCATCTGGGTCATTTCGGCCATGATGTGCGGTGTGGCCGGGGCGCTGTATGTGCCTCAGGTCGGCATCATCAACCCGAGCGAAATGAGCCCGGCCAATTCGATTGAGATTGCGATCTGGGCGGCCGTCGGTGGCCGCGCTTCGCTGATTGGCCCGATCATTGGCGCCTTCATCGTCAATGGCGCCAAGAGCTGGCTGACGGTGGCTTACCCCGAGTTCTGGTTGTACTTTTTGGGTGCGTTGTTCATTGGCGTAACGCTGTTTTTACCAAACGGTGTGGTGGGCCTGGTAAAGAAGTTGAAAGGGGATCAAGCATGACGCCCGAACTGCTGGAGCAAGGTGCCCGCCGCGTGGAAGCGCACGCCCTGAAGGTCGAAGACGGCAAGACCGAATCGGGTGGCCGCCAGGCCGGTTTCTCGCGCCTTGCCACGCCGGGTGAAGTGGATGTTACCCACGGTCGCATCCTGTACCTGGAAGAGGTGAGTGTGAGTTTTGACGGTTTCAAGGCCATCAACAAACTGTCG
>JAYWDL010000184.1:0-5555 GCA_043779865.1 Polaromonas sp. | reverse complement strand
GTGGTAGAAAATGGTGCTTGTGATTCGCCAACCCCAGCTAGCGGCGCTGCAATTCGATACCGATCTTCGTTGGTATCAACGGCGGCTGGCCGAGCTTTATCCGGATTTTGCGGCCGCGACAGTCGCACAACAACATGGCTGGATTGTTCAGAGCCTGCAGCGCGCCCGCGATGCCGGTTTGACCCGGTTGGAATATTTCCAATTCCTGTGCTTTGAGCAGACATTCTCACCAGCAAGCCTGGCTGATCCATCGCTCGACTGGGCGCACTTGCTGCTGACCGAAGCTGACAAATCACCGGGCGACCGCATGAAAGGAGTGCGCCAGGAAACCATCCGTCGTTTGATCCAGATCGAGGCTCAAGCCGAACAGGCAGCGCTTCATGCGGATGGCGAGGCCTTCGACGAAACCCCTGATGACAGCAGCGTTGACGCGGATGATGGCGATGGCGATGGCGAGGGTGATGGCGAGGCCCAAGACGGTGAGCCAGAAGGCGCCGAGCCTGCCCCAGCAGCCACCCATCCGGAAGGCGCGGCGTCATGACGCCCAGGCAGCAGATCGATGCCTTGATGGCCGGTGTGGCCGACCAACCACCGGACTGCGTCGCCCCTTGCAAGGCCGTCAATACCCATTGGTTCAAGATACTGGTGCGATGGGATGACGACCTGACGCCGGTGCCGACGGCCAGCTTCGAGATGTACCGCGGCAAGGCGCTGTTCGTCAGCGACATGGTGGCCAAAGGCAAGTACGGTCAAAAGAATGTACCTCCGGGCAGCTACAGGATATTCTTCCCGGATATCCACGACGCTGAAATTATTGAGGAATGATGGCCGACATTATATCCACCGCAGGCGACTGCTTCAATCGGATCGCCAAGGCGCAGGGGTTCTTCAACTACCTCTCGATCTACCAGCATGCCGATAATCAGGCCAAATTTCCCAACCCTAATCAACTGGCGCTCGGTAGCACCGTCAAGATCCCGGAAAAGGTGATGAAGGTTTTTAGCCTTCCGCTTGATGCCGAGAAGAAGTTCAAGCTCGTTCGCAAGCTGACCAAACTCACCGTCAAGATTTGCAAGGCCGACACAAGCCAGCTACCGGGCATCGCCAAGGCGACGCTTGAAATTGGCGGCAAGAAGGCCTCGGGCCGCACCGGCTTGCTGGTCATCGACGATATTGACGCCAGCTTGGTGGCGGCCTCTCTGACGCTGGAACTGACCAAACCGCCGCCGTTTTCGGCCGCCCCGGCGACCGCCAAGGGGGTTGCCGACCAATACCCACCGCCCATCGTTGCCGGCGATTTTGACGATGCCAAGACGGTATGGCCAAAGAAGGGTGAAACGCTTTCCTGGAACCTGCAGGTGGGCCACCTGGAGCCGCATACCGTAATCCAGGGCGTATTGCAGCGGCTGGTGAACCTGGGCTTCACCTGCCCGGTTCAAATCATGGAAGACGCCGCGACAGGCCGCGCGATCAGGACTTACCGCCGCTTTGTTGAAAGCAAGGCCAGTCCGGCCGACACGGTGGCCGCAGCTGATATTGCTGGGCACATCAAGGCCCGCCACGACGATTGACAACATGGTGATCAACAGAACTGCGGACATATCACGCACGGCGCATGACAAGGCCCACGTCAATCGCCTGGGTGTGCCAGAGTTTGGCGTGGTTGAGGTGCAAATCAAAGGCCAGGCTGGCAGCCTGTCCAAGTGTTACCGCGACAGCTCAAGCACCAGCCCGGTGGTGCCTGCAACGACGGGGGTGGATACCTTTCATTTTGCACCCGGTCCGCAGTATGCGGCGGCTACCTGGGTGGCTGACCCGGCGCTCAAAGACGATGTCAAGATCACCTACAAATTACACAATCCTCAGTTTGCCATCGCCACCGCCAGCTTGGAATTGTTTGTAAGATTTTCAAAAACTCCGGTTTGGAAGCGCGATTTAAAGGACGACGAGTTGCTGCATGGTGAGCATACTTTGCAGTTCAATGCGCAGGACAACTGGGATGGCAAGATCGATCCCCACGCGGATTTCCCGGATGATTTTCTGACGGCTGAACATTCCCCCTACAAGCTGAAGTTGACGGTCACCGGCGCAGGCGTGAATACCTCACCGGCGGCCTGGACTTACTTTCATGTGATGTTGGCCAAGCTTGAGCTGGAGTACGGCCCGAAGACCGTTCTGGCGGCCCAGCCGCCAAATCCGGAGGGTGGCCTGCATGCGGATACTTATGATGATTTGATCGCCCAGGGTGCGAAGCCGCCGAGCGGCGCAACTGTCAAGGTTTTCTTGAAAAGTGATATTTTCAAGGTCTCCAGTGCAAATATGTTCGACAACCATTTGTTCACCCGCTACGAAACCCTTTGGGGTGACGGGCCACAAATCCCGTTGTTTTGCAAGGTATGGGTCAAGTCCTCGGCCGACAGCGAGGTGGTGGCGATCAAGGCGCTCGGCCGCTTAAAGTTCCTGTGGGATTGGGAAAGCACCTCGGTGGCCAGCCCGACCATCTTCACGGCGGCCGCTGAAAACTATCTGGTCAAAAAGACCAAGCCCAAAGGGCGCAATTGCCATGACAAACATGGCGGGAAACGCGCAGCCACCAAGCAGGTTTTCCCTGCACAGGCCGGGCCGGGCCTGGGCGTGGTCCCCACCAGCTTGCCGGTAGGCTCTTTCCCGTTTGAAGTGGTGGCCGTTGACAAACCGCGCTCGTGGGCCGCCTACAGTTATGCCTGGAATGGCGGAGATGCCGCATCCAAAACCGGTGTGATGTTCCAGCCGTCGCGCATGGCGGGTGACAGGTACAAGATCACGGTGTATGTTGCGCAGGAATATGATCGCAAGAAAAAGTACAAGCTGAATGTTGATCGCGACGCCCCGCTGCCGCTGCCGGCGCTGCTGAGGGTGGTGACTGGTGATTTTGAGGTGTGGCGACGAGTGAATGTGAGAAAGTATGTCAAGAAAAATGCCAGCGTGGCCGAAACCATCAATATGGCGACCGTGGCTGCGGCCTACCAGGCGGCCTTTCTGGAACTCAAGGATTTGACCGGCGGCGTGATAAGCAATGTCGCCGAGGCCGATTTCAACAGCCGATCAGGGGGCGTGACGGGGGCTTTGAGTGTAAGCCGGAGCCGCATGATTACGCCCGGCAATCAATTCAACTTGGGCGGCGGCGGGGTGTATTTGCGCACGCGCGGCCAGTACCGCACCGCGTTCATCGCCGAAGGTGTCTCGGCGGCCAGCGTCGATACCTTCATGAATGACCCAAGCAATGGGATGCAGAACACTACAACCTATCTGGCGGCGGCAAATATCATAGGCCGCGCGGTGGCCAGCGCGGTTTTCAACCCTGAGGCCGATGCCGGCTCCGGATGCACGATTTTCCATATGGACAAGCTGCATGACGTTGGCAGCACGCTGCTGGGCTGGGCTTACGATGTGCCGGGCGGCGCGGGGCATCGCTGTGGCTTTTTGTTGTGTGCCACGAACGCCGATCATGCGGCCGGTGACAATATTGAAAATACCGCCACGCATGAGTATGGTCACCACTTCTTTTTGCCCCACACGCCGGATGCTGGTGAAAAAAAGAACTACAAGTTGCATGATTCATCGGTGACCACCTGCATCATGTCCTACAACGTTCCCACGGAGTTTTGCGGGTTCTGCCAGGTGCGCCTTCGAGGCTGGAGCAACAATGCACTTAAACCCGCCCCTTCGGCCAACAAGAAGACGTGATGCGGCGCTGCGATGGCTGGTTGCGTGGTGCTGCCTGAGCCCCCCAATGGTGGGGTTGGCGCAGTTTGAAGATTCAAGGAGGCCTGATTTGGACATCAGAATTCATGCGCCGCGCGATACTTATATCGACGGTGAGACAATTCAACTGGAGGTCGAGCTGCGCAACACCGGTGCGGCGCCGCTGTCGCTGCCCTTGCTCGATGATCCCTTTGGGCCACAACCGTACTTTGTGATCCAGGGGGCGTCCTATCGAAACCCCTATCGCTTTCATTGGACCGGCAGCGCACCGTCGGGCAGCCAGCCGCCCCGCGAGTTCAATTTGATTTTGCCGGGGCAGGCCGTGTCTGAAGTGCTGGGCCTGCCCGCGTCGCTGGCGTTTCCGTCGCCGGGGCCCCATGAGCTTTACGCCACCTACGAAGCCGGCGGTGTGGCGGTGGAATCAAATCGCGTCAAGGTTCGGATTGACGATCCGCGCTTGCGCATCTTCCGCTGGGTGGGGCGCACGCCGCAGTTCTCCGAGCTGGCCATCCAGGCGCTGAGTGTGAGCGGCGGGGCCTTTTACCTGGCCAGCTTCAATGAGGAGCGGCCGGACCTGGGCGAGACCTCGTTTGCAGGGCTTGACCGGCTGGCCTCGATCGACCCGGATGCAGCGGATGTGTTTGCGCCGTGGTGCCAGACGGCGCAGGCGGGGGTGATCGGCCCACGCTTTGGCTGGCGCACCGGCAACAGGCTGACGGTGGTGGGCTATCGAAAGCTGCCGCAGCGGCTGGAGTTGATGTTCACCCCCCGGGTCTTCGGCCCGTCGTTGATGGGCGCAAATGGTGACATCGACCTGCTGTTCACTGATTCGACGGGCCTGCGGCTGGCCTTGGCCCGTTTCCCCAACGTCGGCTATGACCAGACGCCGCCCGCAGCGCGGCTGGTCTGGAGCACCGAGCTCACAGAGCCGATCACCGATCTGGTATCGACGATCAACCCGGCCGGCCTGCGGGCCGCTGTGCTGCGCCAGGGGGGCAACTTGCGCTTGCTGACCTGGACCGACACCGGCCCGCAACTGGAGCCGCCGGTGGTGGTTGAGGGCCGGCCTTTGCCGGCGGTTGCGCCAGCCTTGCACCTGTCTGCGTCCGGCGTGGCCCGGGCCTCGGTGTTGACGACAGACCCCCAACAGGCGCGCAAGGTGGTGCTGACCGAAATCACCTGGGTCAAAGGTGCCGCGCCGTCGAAAAAAGCCGACCCTGCCATCGAACTGCAATCCGCGATCCGCTCGGGCACCATCGCCTATTCGATGAGCGCCGTCGAGCAGCCGCGCCGTGATTGGTACTTTGTGCTGGACAGCCACCGGGTGCAAAGCAGTCGGTCTGGGGGCAAGGCCCGGGTCACCAAGCGAGAGGTGCTGATCCCGCCGCTGCTGCTGGTGATGAGCGACGTGACCTACAACCTGGAAATCCGGCAGAAGCCCGAACTCAACATGATCGACTAGGCCCGCCGCAATTGCCTCAAGCACCCGGCGCAGGCGCGGGGATCGGTGCCTGTAGGGACTGCAGGTGGGCGCCATTGAAGCGGTATTCATCAATGCTTGCGCCGTCTGGGCCTTCGGCAAGAAAGGCCTGCAGCGGGCCGAACATCTGCTTTAGCTCAGCCGCCACGCAGGTGGGCAGGTAGGCGCGCAGCACGCGCGGGTCGTAGAACCTGAAGATCAATGATCGGCCTTGTTCGTCCTGCACCTTCAAGAACTTGCGCAGGTGGTGCCGCAGATTGGACGGATCGTCGATCTTGACAAGAATCCCCCAGGCCTGGCCCCAGGCTTCGTCCAGCCAAAGGCTTGTCAG
>JAYWDL010000183.1:0-5564 GCA_043779865.1 Polaromonas sp. | reverse complement strand
CCAGCGCGGCCAGCCGCTACGATGAATGCCTTCAGGAGACCAGCCATGCCCGTGATCACCAACATCGAAGACCTGCGCGTTCTGGCGCAACAACGCGTTCCGCGCATGTTTTACGACTACGCCGATTCCGGCTCGTGGACCGAAAGCACCTACCGCGCCAATGAAGCCGATTTCCAGACCATCAAGCTGCGCCAGCGCGTCGCCGTGAACATGGAAAACCGCAGCACGGCCACCACCATGATCGGCCAAAAAGTCGCGATGCCGGTGGCGATTGCGCCGACCGGCCTGACCGGCATGCAGCATGCCGACGGCGAAATCCTGGGCGCGCTGGCGGCGAAAAAATTCGGCATTCCGTTCACGCTCTCGACCATGAGCATCTGCTCGATCGAGGACGTCGCCAAGGCTACGGCCGGCCACCCCTTCTGGTTCCAGCTCTACTGGATGCGGGACCGCGATTTCATGGGCCGGCTGATGGACCGCGCCAAGGCGGCAGGCTGCCCGGCGCTGGTGCTGACGCTCGACCTGCAGGTGCTCGGGCAGCGCCACAAGGACCTGAAAAACGGCATGACCGCGCCGCCCAAGCCGACGATTGCCAACATCATCAACCTGATGACCAAGCCGCGCTGGTGCCTGGGGATGGCCGGCACTCGCCGCCACGGATTCGGCAACCTGATCGGTCACGCCAAGGGGGTCAGCGACATGAGCTCGCTGTCGGCCTGGACCAGGGAGCAATTCGATCCCAAGCTTGACTGGAACGACGTGGAGTGGGTTAAAAATCGTTGGGGCGGCAAGCTGATCCTCAAGGGCATCATGGACACCGAGGATGCGCGCCTGGCAGCCGAAAGCGGCGCCGACGCGATGGTCGTCTCCAACCATGGCGGGCGCCAGCTCGACGGCGCGCCATCGAGCATCGAGGCGCTGTCAGAAATCGTTGCCGAGGTTGGCTCGAAGATCGAGGTACACATGGACGGCGGCATCCGCTCGGGGCAGGACGTGTTGAAGGCGGTGGCGCTGGGCGCCAAAGGCACCTATATCGGCCGTGCTTTTTTGTACGGCCTGGGCGCCATGGGCGAAGCCGGCGTGACCAAGGCGCTGGAAATCATCCACAAGGAACTCGATATCACCATGGCGTTTTGCGGGCATACCGACATCAACACCGTCGATAAAAATATCCTGCTGCGAAAAACTTATTAACTTCGGGGGTTCCGCCGTCTCCCTGGGCGAGGCAAGATTACCCACCGATGGCGCTGATTTCCCCTGCAGCTTTCCGGCGTACTGACTGGTCAGGAATAGGTGAGCAGCAGCAGAAAAATTGCCGAAGCGACCAAACTCAGGAAGCTGCGCACAGCGTGCAACTGGCCCCACCGGTCAAGCAGGGCGCGCGTATTGGGCGAGGTCAAATCTCGTCCCGGCTTGAGCAGATCGCGATTGGTGGGTGCAATGACGAGAAGTGTGAACGGCACCACGGCCACGATGATTGCCCCACCAACAAGCCAAAAGACGCCACCTCCCAAAAACCAGGAAACAATTGCCGCTGCCGAACTTATCAGCGCGAGCGGTGCCTGCATGAAAGTGGCGCGCTTGTAGCTCGACGCCCAAACCGTGGCCGCAAGGTCGGTCGGGCAGCCCATTCGCGCGGGATGCTCTACAAGGTTGATGTAGATGGCCGCCCCGGCGAAGATTGTGCAGCTCAGTGCGGCGATGAATTGTGCGAGTTGTAGCATTGAAAACTTCAGGTGAATAAGCTTGGCCTACGCAATCAACGACGCGCCGCTCGTGGCTCATCCGGTTCATTGCGTTGTTGGGCGTCACCAGGGGTCATAAGTGCCGAAGCTCCACAGATGGCCTTCCAGATCGAAGCAGCTAAAGCCGCGACCGCCGTAGTCTTCGCTCCGAATTTCCATGGCGATTCTGGCTCCGCCTGCTTTGGCATTGGTGTAAGCCGCGTCGGCATCCGTTACAACGACGTATGCCGATTGGGTGAATGCGCCGCCAATCTCATCCGGCTGCTTCAGCAAAAGACCAAACTCAGTCTGATCGTTCGTTACTGACCCCAGCATGATCATCCCGTTGCCAAAACTGAGTTGCGCATGGGCGATGCTCCGAGGCTCACACCACCCGGATTCAAATTTATGAAACCGGCTGGCGTCAAGACAGGTATCGAGCGCCAAGGGTTCAGCGCTAACAAATCGTTGTCTCTGCTGATGATGGCGTCTGCGTCGCAGATCAGTACCAGCGCCAAAAACTTGTTGTCCTTCGGGTCACGGCAAGCGGGTTGGAGGATTAGCTCATCGGCCTCCTGCACGGAAAAAAGATGGGCATGTTGTCGGATCAACGCTACAAACGAAAGCCTGGTTTCAGCGTCGAGATACCGGTCTAACTTGTCGCGCTTGAGTACCTGTTCCAGCTCATTCAGCGTGGAGCTGGAGGCGCAAAGTTCGCAAGAGCCCAGTGCTTTTAAAAGCGCCTGATAAGGGACTGAGCCAACACGGAGCGCAGCGCTAACCAGCGTGCTCGTATCCAGTACCACACGCCGCAGCACACTCATAGCGCGTCACGAACCAGGCGGTTGACGTCTTCATCGGTCAATTGGGCTGCGGCAGGCGTAGCGCGTTTTGCAGCAGTTGCGCTCCAGTCTTCGAAGGCAACCAGCGCCTTGCCGCGCCTGCGTCGCGCGTCAAGCAATTCGGCCATGTCTTGCGGCGAGACGATGAACGCCGCAGCGCGCCCGTGCCGCGTAATGCTGACCGGCTCGCGCAAAATAGTGTCGAGCAGCTGCCCAAAGCGGTTCTGTGCTTCAACAGAGGTTACGGTGATCATCCATTACTCCAATAAAACTAGCTAACCTGTACAGTATAGTTAAATTTATCGAACATCAATTGGAATTTGACCCCTTACCCTCGTCTCACCCTCGCCGTTCCCCTCAAAGCAATGTCGTGACGCGTTCGACCGGTTCCGGCTCACGCAGCCACCTTCACCATCCACCCCATGCCAAAGCGGTCAGCCGTCATGCCAGACAATGACGACCAAAACGTCTTTGCCAGCGGGATATAAATTTTCCCGTCAGCGCTTAGCGCTTCGAACAGGAGTTTGGCTTCAGCGTCGTTGGCCACTAAAAGCGTCAGCATCATGCCCTTGAACTCCGGCTTGCCTGAAGGATTCATGCCATCAGTTGCCATCAGTTGCCATCAGCGTCGTCTCGCTAATGCGAAACTCGACGTGGAGTATTTTTTCTTCATTGCCTGGGGGTGGCCCGTCTTTTCGGGGTCGGAGCTTTCTTTCCAGGGCCATGCACCCCTAAAAGGTAAGTTTCGCGCCAGCCGGCCATCGGAGTTCAGGTGCCCAATGACAGGCTCGACCCCATTTGTGCGCTTGCGCTTTCGATGGATGGCCGCTGTCACCCCAAGCCTGGCTCCGGCAATCCAGACTTTCTAGCATGGCTGTAGAGCAGCCATGCCCCCGGCAGCCGGTCCGTGTACGCCTCATTGGGCTTGACGCCTGAGACGCGCTGAGCCTGCTCGATGCCCGCTTCCAAGCGTGTGCCCGTCATACGGGTTGGCTGGCAGTGACTTCGCGCCAATGACGAAGCTTTTCTTGCTGGTCGAGACGATGCCCGCCTTCACGCCGAACTCGTACTGTTTGTTGCTGCCAATTCAATAGCTGGTTGCACGCGCTCTTCTTGCGCTTTCGACTTATTCATCCAAAAAAGTCGCCAAGAACCCGATCAAGTCGATTTGAGAATCAGGTAGATCTCGTCCTTGAGTTCCAGCCGTTTTTTCTTCAGCAGTTCAAGTACGTCATCAGCGATTGCCTTTCTACCCTGCTCGTACTGGGTAATCGTATGGTTGCCGGCGTCGTACTGCGCAACAAGGCTCGAAAAGTGCGCATCAGCCGCCTTGAGACTGCGCATTTTTTCTAAATACTGCGGGAACTCATGCCCCAGATCGTGATTCAGCAATTCCATGAAAACTCCTTGTTAGAGGCTGGGAGCACCCTTGCCTGAAGCGGCGCCGACGACCAGCACTGTTGACCTTATTGACCTTAATCGCGAACGACCAGCACTGACAGATGCGCATGTGACAACACCTGGGCAGTGACGCTGCCCAGCACCAGTTTTTCCAGACCCCGGCGGCCATGCGAACCCATGACCACGAGGTCCGCACTCACGGACTCTGCCGTATCCAGAATGGCCTGATAGGTCGAATGCCCTTCAACGACCGATCCGTTGACGGCAATCCCGTGCTCCTCGAAAACTTGTCTGGCAGCCCTGATCGCTTCATTGGCTTCGGCAGTGGCAGCGCTGAGGTATTCGGCCTGGCCGTAGGAAAAGTCGCTTCCCACGCCGGTGAAGGCATAGGGGTCGATGACATAAATCAGCGTCACCGTGCTCGTGAATGCCTTGGCAATGGCTAGCGCCTTGTCTATTGCCTGGCGTGCGGTGGATGAGCCGTCAACAGGAACCAGAATATGTTTGAACATGCGCAAGCCTCTTTCAAAACTATGCAAACATTCTCAGGTTACGGCACTTTCCAGTCAATACCTGTGTCAATACCCCTCAAGACGGGCTCATGCCTCAATCTTCACGCCTTTCCAGAAAGCAACATGGCCCTTGATAGCCTCAGCCCCGGATTTGGGGTCCGTGTAATACCAGGCTGCATCGGTGTTCATCTCTCCATTGACCAGCAAGGAATAGTAACTGGCCTGCCCTTTCCACGAACACATGGTGTGGTGGTTGCTGAAGGTCACGTAGTCGCGGTTGAGCGAACTTCCGGGGAAATAGTGGTTGCCCTCAAGCACCACAGTCTCATCGCTTTGCGCAATCACTGCGCCATTCCAGATTGCTTTCATGGTTTCTTTCCTGATCTTCCTTGAATCTTCGCACAATGCGGACCTTGCGGTGCTGCCGCGTTGCATCTGCTGCTGCCCGGCTTATTCCTTGTCATGGCCCTTGCCGTGACCTTTTTCACGGCCTTTTCCATGTTCATTGCCATCCCTACTGTCATGACGGTCGCCGTGGTCATCTTCAAGTCCGCGATACGCGTCTTTGTCTTTGCCCTTGCGCCGCTCATAGTCATCGTCGCCCTGAACCCTGACAAAGTAAACGGGCTGATTGCAGGCGTTGTACCTGGCGCAATGCTTGGACCATTTTTTGGCATGCCCGGGCGGAACATGCAAATACAGAGGCGGCTGTTGCACCATCACCGGCGCGCGCTGAATGATCACTGGCTGCGTATAGATGACGGCAGGCGGCGGCGCGTTACCGATTTCAATACGGCCATACACACCTGGCGCCAGGGCACCCTCTACTGTCGTGTTGACGTAGGGAGTGGCGGCGTGAGCAGCGCTGCCGCAAAGAGCCGATAGCGCACTCAAGGTAACAAGACCCGCCATGAGCAGCGATTTGACATTTTTGTACATGGTTTCTTTCATGGAAAGGTTCATCTGAAATTCATCGGGCCAGCAGCTTAGGGAGCAGGAAATTACAAACATGCCAGTCATTCACTTTCGTCATTGCGAGCGTAGCGCGGCAATCCATGGCTGCGCTTTCCCGACGATGGATCGCC
>JAYWDL010000182.1:0-5568 GCA_043779865.1 Polaromonas sp. | reverse complement strand
AGTCATTCACTTTCGTCATTGCGAGCGTAGCGCGGCAATCCATGGCTGCGCTTTGAGGGCGATGGATAGCCACGGCCTGCGGCCTCGCGATGACGAAGGTATTTTGGTGATTTCCACGTCCCTAAGAACTTCAATAGTGCATAACTTGCCAGGGGCAGTTGAATAGCCTAGACATGGACCAGATGTTAGTCGGGGCGTCCTGGCAGCAGGGCGGGCGGCCCCGGCTATCCTGCCGTGTGAGTTTTAACATCAATTGCGCTCATCGCCATGGATCAACAACTACAGCTACAGCGCTCCGCTCGTCCCGGGGAGGAGTTCGCGGTCGACCTTGAATCAACGCCCGGAAGCGGTGCGATCTGGTATTTCGTGCCATTTTCCGACGCTGCGGTACTGGTGCGGGAGGATCGCAAACCGTCCGATAACATTGGCGGCGCACTCATTCAGACATTTGTCTTTCGTGTCGATGCACCAGGGACTTACCTCCTGCATCTCGAGCTCAGGCGCGCGTGGGAAGAAATCGTTCGGCGTCGTGTGTCGGTAACTGCGACTGTCAACGATTGAGCTTTCCATGATTCATGACGTCAGCCCACGCTGGCGTGCATCCTGCGGCAAGGACGCGGCGCAAGAGGGCTTCAAAGCGCGCGCTGGCATGGCTTAAAATCCGCGCCTTGGGTTGAGTCTTGCCTTCAATAACGCCCGACGCTTAGCCGCACATGAGGCGGCTTTTTCAAGCGGGGGGCCTTGACACGCTTGATAAGATAAAACAGACCCCGGTCTTCGGTCATCATGCCGAGTCCGGGGTTTTGGCATTTGTTGAGCGCCCCGTTGGCTGCTTTGACATTTTATTAATCATTCAGGGCTCTGGCCCAAGTAAGACGGGCGCAGATAGCTATGACTTTGATAGCAATTTTGGTGGGAACGATGGCCGCCGGCATTGGCAGCGTCTGGCTGGCGGCGCTGCTCAGCTTTGGCATGCTGGCCCGCTACACCCAGCACATGCTCAGCCTGGCCGCAGGAGCCCTGCTGGCCACGGCCTTCATGCACCTGCTGCCCGAGGCGTTTGAAAGCCAGGTCAGCCCCGATAACCTTTTTGCCACGCTGCTGGTCGGGCTGGTGTTTTTCTTCCTGCTTGATAAAGCCGAACTCTGGCATCACGGCCATGAGCACCATGCCGCAGAACGCGCCGGCGAGCCGGATCTGCACCATGCCAGCCATCCGCATGAACACGGCCAGCTTCATTCCATGCAGCACGATCACGGTCACAACCAGAAATCCGGCGGCTGGACCGTGCTGGCCGGCGACAGCGTTCATGCTTTTGGCGACGGCATTCTGATTGCCTCGGCCTTCATGGCCGACCTGCGCCTGGGTTTTGTCGCCACGCTGGCCGTGCTGGTGCATGAAGTGCCGCACCACATGGGCGACCTGATCGTGCTGCGCCAAAGCTCCAATAACCGGCGCGTCGCCCTTGTCAAGGTGTCGCTGGCGGGCGCCGTCACCGCGCTGGGCGGCGTGGTGGGTTATGCGCTGGTGGACCAGTTGATCAATTACCTGCCGTACTTTTTGATCATCGCTTCGAGCAGCTTTGTTTATGTTGCGCTGGCAGATTTGATTCCGCAGTTGCAAAAACGCGCAAGCGCCCAAGAAACGGCGGCACAAATTGCCTGGCTGGCTATCGGTATTGGTCTGGTGACGCTGATCAGTGGGCTGGTGCATCGGCATTGACAGGTAGTTCGCCGATTGCCGCCCGGCGACCCACCAGACAGGCTGGAAAATGCTATGCTTTAAGGAGCATTTGACGCCCGTATCCATTGCGCTGTAAGGCTTTTTTGTGCCAAATTCAGCCTCGTGTGCAGCGCATGCAAGCCAGGCGGCAAATCCGAAGATCAAGCCTTGTCAGCTGGCGGTGTTAAACACGGCTGCCGGCCGTTCGCCCGCCAAAGCCTGCAGCAAATTCGTCGTGGCCAGCACCGCCATGGCATGGCGCGTTTCAAAAGTAGCGGAGCCGATGTGCGGCAGCGCAGTGACTTTGGGATGGGTTCGGAGCGGCGAATCCATTGGCAATGGCTCGATGGCGAACACATCCAGTCCGGCGGCGCGCAGGGTGCCGTGGTTCAGCGCATCGAGCAGGGCGGCCTCCTGGCCGATGGCGCCTCGGCCGTGGCCAGCGCGGCCCGAAACGCGGTCAGCTGTTCGGGCAGGCGTGGATTGGCGAGCGTCACGTCGTGCTGCGCTTGCAGGCGTGCCAGCTGGTCGGGCGGCAGTTCCCTGAAAACCAGCACCTTTTTGCGTCCAGTCGGCAGGGCCATGGTTAAAGTCCTGCTTCGGTGAGTTCGGCGCGGGTGGGCAAACCTTCGCTGTCGCCCGGCACCTGCACGGCGCGCGCGCCAATCCAGGCGCCGCGCCTGACAGCCTCGGGAACGCCCAGCCCATCAAGCAATGCGCTGATGACGCCCACCGCGAAACCATCGCCGGCGCCCACGGTATCAACCACTTCGGCCACGGGAAAACCGGGCACCTGGCCGCAGCCAGCGGTATCACTGTCGAAATAAGCGCCTTCTGTGCCCAGCTTGACGACGACCAGCCTGGCGCCGCGCTGGCGGTAAAAACGGGCAATGCCCTCGGCGGTGTCTTCGCCGGTCAAAAACCGGCCTTCTTCCAGGCCGGGCAGCACCCAGTCGGCGCGCATGGCCAGGTCGTTGATGGACTCGCGCATCAGTGCAGGGCTGGCCCACAGCGTGGGGCGCAGGTTGGGGTCAAACGACACGCTGCGGCCGGCGGCGCGCATCAGCTCCATGGTTTTGCGGGCGGCGGGCAAAGTGCTGGCTGAAATCGCCGCAAATACCCCGGTGGCGTGCAAGTGCCGGGCAGAAAGCAGCCAGGCTTCGTCAATGTCGTTCACACCCATGTGGCTGGCGGCCGAGCCCTGGCGGTGGTATTCAATCGGCGGGTCACTGCCATCGGTGACTTTTCCCTTGAACTGGAAACCGGTTTTTTGCGACGGGTCGCACACCACATGCGAGCAATCGATGCCTTCTCTGGTCATGGCGGCCAGCAAATAGCGGCCCATGGAATCGGTGCCCAGGCGGCTGGCCCAGCCCACCGTGAGGCCCAGGCGCGCCAGGCCGATGGCCACGTTGGTCTCTGCGCCTGCGGTGTGTTTGTAAAAAGCTTCGACCTGCTCCAGCGGACCGGGCCGGTCGGCCACCAGCAGCAGCATGGCTTCGCCAAAGGTAATCACGTCAAACGTGCGGTTCATGAAGGGGCTCTTTTTTTGCTGGTTCAAGAAAGCTGGCTGTTGCGGGTAGCCCTACTGGCGGCGATGGTGCGCAACTGGTCGATTAAACCAACACTTATGGGTATCCGACTGAAACCAGTTTCAGTAAATGGTTGCAGCATTTTGCGCTACAAAGGCAGGATATAGCTACTATTTTGATAGCTATATACGACCGTGGTAATTGAGAGAATGGCTGATTTCATTGAAATTTTGTCGAGGTCGGGCTTCAGCACCGTGCCGTGACGCTTTCTGTCAGTCGGCGGCTTACATCGACAGGGCTTGGCGGCCTATAAGCGTTTTGTGAATGTCACTGGAAGATTGACCAGACTTTACGGTTTCCCATTTGTACAAAAGGAAGGCTCGACATGAATCCGAACCTTGCACCCGATTCGACATCTGAAATTATTTCTGACTCACTGTCTGCGCAATTGTCCGGTAACGAGTCGTCCAAGCCTCGCGATAGCGAATCCGGTTTTAAAAATTGTTCCGGATCAGGGTACGGCACACCGCTGCGCAAGTTTCATCCCCGGCTGGCAGCTTGCATCGCGTTCTTTTCTACCGTATTTGTCAGTATGGCTGCAGCCGCCACGGTGGTCAGCAATGACATACCGCTAATGTTGGGAGGGCTGTAACCATGGCTACTTCCAATTCTTCGCCTGATGGCGGCGCATCAAGAGGGCAAGGCTCTCATGACAAGCCTGTCAGCACCCTTCCTTCCGAAGCTGCACGAATCACGCCAGCCAGTCAACAGTCCGGGCAGGATCAGCAATCTGCTTCAGCACCGCTCCGGAAAGACCCGATTAATGAGGAGCCTGAAATGTTCCTGGAGCCTGATTTGCCGTCTGACGGTCGTGATGAAGAAGGCGAAGCCATGATTCGGGATTTGCCTCAGCGGCCCGAGCTGTCGGAGCCGCCCTCCAAGCCCTATCCGACCGCTTCCAAACCCTGAAGGAACAGCCATGGCTACCAATCCCAATGTGCCTCCGCCAGAGCCGGTAACGCCGCTCTCGTCACCACCGGAGCCGGGTGAAGTGCAAACCACCCCCATGCCGATGGCGTTGTCAAAATAGCTCAAACAAGGAAACCCCTGTCTGTTGACTTCACACCGCAGGGGGTGGTTTGCCGCTGGACCATGAGCCAAAACTTATCCTTGATTCAAGGATGAATTCTTATTGCCCCATCTGCCAGCCTCCGCCCAGCGACTGGATCAGGGCCACGGCAGTGGTTTGCCGGTCGGCCATGGCCTGCACCAGCGCGCGGCGTGCGTTCAGCGCGGTGGCTTGCGCGGTGATGACTTCGGTGTAGCTGACCTGGCCGCTGCGGTAGCGGTTAAGCACCTGCTGCTCCACCTGGTCGGCCGCCTGCGAGGCCTGGCGGCGCAGATCCTGCTGGTTCAGCAGTACGCGCGTGGCGGCGAGCTGGTCTTCAACCCCCTGAAACGCGGCCAGAACGGTTTGCCGGTAGCGCGCCACCGCCTGCGCATGCGCCGCCTCGCTGCCCTCAACACGGGCGCTGGTGGCACCGGCGTTAAACAGGGTTTGCGCGGCGGACAGGCCGAGTGACCAGACGCTGCTGGATGCGCTAAACAGGTCCGCCACGCCGCTAGCGCCCAGTCCATAAGAAGCGCCCAAGGAAAGGCTAGGGTAGTAGGCACTTTTGGCGATGCCGATCTGCTCGTTGGCCACGGCAACGCGGCGCTCGGCGGCGGCAATGTCGGGTCGGCGCTGCAGCAAGGTGGAAGGCACACCGACAGGGACTTCAGGCACTGCGGGATTCCAGACAGTGGGCGCAAGGGAAAAATTGCCAGGCGCTTGCCCCACCAGCACGGCGATGGCGTGTTCGAGCTGGGCGCGCTGGCGCACCAGTCCCGCCTCGTCGGCCAGCGCATTGGCCAGTTGCGTCTGCGATTGCAGCACATCGGTTTTGGCTGCAATGCCTGCGGCATAGCGGTTTTGCGTGATTTCCAGGGTGCGTTGATAACCGGCAATCGTGCTCGCCAATAGTGCTTTCTGCGCATCAGTCTGGCGCAGCGACAGGTAATTCACCGCCAGCTCGCCTTGCGCCGAAAGACGGGCTGAAGCCAGGTCGGCCGCGCTGGACTGCGCGCCTGCCGAGGCGCTATCAACCGCACGGCCCAGACGTCCCCAGACGTCGGGCTCCCAGCTACTGCCGATACTGAGCTGGTAGCTGTTGCCGGTACGCCCACCATTGCCGGTACTACTGCCGGAGCTACTGCCGGAGCTACTGTGCGAGCGGTTCGCTCCGCCGTTCAGCGTGACCGAAGGGAACAGCGA
>JAYWDL010000181.1:0-14807 GCA_043779865.1 Polaromonas sp. | reverse complement strand
ACCCTGATCTTCCAGCCTTTTAGGCGGTGCCCGCAACTTTTTTTGCCTCATGCAGCGGTTAATTCGACTGGCTTGTGGAGTTCTGCAAGTCCTTCTCCTATAAGCGACTTTATGATCGTCCGGGATGTGATAAGCGCTCAAATGAAAGTCTTTCGGTAAAAAAATGGAGCCTCCCTCTGCTGCAGTCGATCTGGTTACGGAGAAACTTCCCGGTGAGCGCTTATCTAACAAGAAACCAGATCGCACCAAAGCCCGACGGACTTTGGTGCGACATGTGATGAGCCGCGCTTCAGAAGAAAAATGCCGCATGGTCCCGACGGACTTTGTTTCCGGGGAACAGTGCTCAGCGCCGCAAAAAATAACCGCTCGCGCAGCAGGTTTGCAATTCAGCAGTCATGGCTTGCTGCGCTGACCACAAACCCGAGTTCTTCCCCGGCGAGTGGCTCGGCAGCGCTGCGCAGGCGATCGAGCACGGCGATGTCGGCTTCGGACGCATCGCCCTGGCGCGCCAGCAGGCGTTCGCGCAGCACATGCGGCGGCGCGTCGCAGTCCACGATGGAAAACGGCACACCAAGTTCGCGTGCAAGCGCAAGGGCCTGCATGCGTTCAGCGCAGCGCAGGAATGCCGCATCAAGGATGACCGGGTAGCCGGCCTGCAGCGCCACCCGCGCTGTCGCGAACAACTGCGCGTAGGTGCGCGCGGTCGCATCCTGGCTGTACAGGTCGAGTCCCCTGGCTCGCGAATCCTCAAGCATCCCCAGGCCGAACAGGCGCTTGCGCTCCACGTCCGAGCGGAGCCGGATCGCGCCCTCGCGCTCCAGCACACGCTGCGACTCGAAGGTCTTGCCGGCGCCCGGCAAGCCGTGGGTGATGAACAGTCGCGGCTGGCCCGGCCGCGCCCACGACAGCGCCGTCTCCAGATAACGGCGCGCAGCGGCTTCATGCCCGGCGCCGCGCAAGTGTTCCACCTGGGCTCGCACCAGGGCGCGATAGACGAGCGAAAAGCGCAGCGCGGGCAGGGCGGCGTGATCGCCGGTGCGGTCCAGCCACTGGTTGAGCAGCCGGAAAGCGAAATCGCGCCGGCCACGGGCACTGAAGTCCATCACGGGAAACGCGATGTCGTCGAGCACGTCAATCCAGCGCAGCGCGGGGTCGAACTCGATGCAGTCGAAAGCGGCGACGCCGCCGTCGAGGCTCACTAAATTGTCCATGTGCAGGTCGCCGTGGCATTCGCGCACATGGCCGTCTTTCTGGCGAAGCGTCCACAGCGGCGCCAGCACGGCGGCTTCGGTTTCCAGCCAGGCCTGCAATTGCGCCTGCTCGGCCTGGCTTGCCAGAGGACGGGCGCCCTCAAGCGCCGCCACCGCGACGGTGCGCCGGCGCTCGGCGCTGGCAAACCCATTCGCCAGGTCCGCCGAGGCCAGGCGTCCGTGAAAATCGGCGAGCAGCAGCGCCAGCCGGTCGATGTCGCGGCCGGCAAGAGTTCCGGCTTCGAGCTGTTCGCCAAATAACGCGCCCTGCGCGAAGCGGCGCATGCGCACCGCATACTCCAATACCGGCCCGGGTCCGTCCAGCGCGGGTGCCCGGTGCGTCCCGGTGATGCGCGTGACGCCAAGGTACAGCGACGGCGCCAGCCGGCGGTTCAGCCGCAGTTCCTCTTCGCAGAAATGCCGGCGCGCTTGCAGTGTCCCGTAGTCAACAAAAGGAAGGAGCACAGGTTTTTTGATCTTGTAGGCGTTATTCCCGGTCAGCAGCACCCACGATATGTGGGTTTCGACCAACTCGGCCCGCAGGACACGGGCCAAGGTCTTGACCAGGGCCTGGGCCAGAACAAGTGGATCTGCGGTTTGCATGGCGGGCAAGGTAGCACATGCCGGACGGCAGGCGCTTGATATTCATCAAGGTTGGATGGCCTTGCGGATTTGCCAGCCCCCCGCTTTTGCCCGGGCAGGCTTTCCCAGTGACGTCAGTCGTGGAAGCTTTGCCTGCGCTCGATGCTGCGGCTGTGGCTGGCAAGCGCGCATTCCGGCCATGACCGCCAGCCGCCCCGGATCATGGCAGAGTGACCCTCTTGCGAGCGTGCCCGGAAAGCAAGCTGTAGCGATTGCGACGCCAATGAGCCATGCGGGGGTGGGTTAACCGTGAGGCGCTGATGGCCTGGGCTATTTGATGGCCCTGCTACGCCGCACACCTGTGAAAAGCGATGTCCTTCTCTTCCGGGAGACGCTAATGATGTTTAATGAAATGAAATTAAAAGACTTTTGATGCAATTGCCCTGGGCAAGTGGGCCTGATTGCCGGTAACCTGGAAAAAGCGTGGCGATTAGCAGGGAGCCAAAGCATGCCCGCCACGCGCCCTCCCTGATCTGACCAGTTCTCTCTGGTCAAATTTACGTCATACGTCATACGTCTTGACGAGCGAGCCCCTAAGGGCACAGGCATCCGCCGCAAACTACCCGGCGCTGGTCTGACGTAAGCGCTGTAGTATGGACAACTGAATTTCCTGTGTCCAAGTCAAGGCGCTTCCCTCATGAAAAATTCCCTGAACCTGTCGGTCGCTTTGCCAGCCGATATTACTGACTCACTGCTTGTCGGACGCGTCTGGATTGAAGGAGTCGGTCCCGTGGTGGTGCTGATTACGGCCGATGGGATGTTTGACCTGTCCGGCATAGCGCCGACCACCAGCCAGTTACTGGAATTGCCAGCTGTTGCCGAAACCGTACGCAAGGCAATAAACTCATTGCCGCGCCTGGCGGATACGGCGGAGGTGCTGGTAAATTCGGCAGTCAATGCGCGCAGTCCCAAACTGCCCTGGCTGCTGGCACCCTGTGATTTGCAGGCGCTGAAGGCAGCAGGCGTTACTTTTGTGGCGTCCATGCTTGAGCGGGTCATTGAAGAACAGGCACGCGGTGACGCCAGCAAGGCCGAAGCGGTGCGCAAGGCGGTGGTTGGCGTCATGGGAGACAACCTCAGCAGCATCAAACCCGGCTCGTCCGAGGCAGCCCAACTCAAGGACGTGCTGCTGGCACAGGGTGTGTGGTCACAATACCTTGAAGTGGGAATAGGACCTGATGCGGAAATATTTACCAAGAGTCAGCCCCTGAGCGCAGTCGGTACGGGTGCCGAGGTGGGCATTCACCCGCACAGCCACTGGAACAACCCCGAACCCGAAATCGTGCTGGCCGTCAATTCGCGTGGCGAGGTGCAGGGTGCAACGCTGGCAACGACGTCAACCTGCGCGACTTTGAAGGCCGCAGCGCTCTGCTGCTGGGAAAAGCCAAAGACAACAATGCATCGTGCGCGATTGGCCCGTTTATCCGCCTGTTTGACGAGCGCTTCACTATGGCTACAGTCCGCCGCAGCGAACTGACAATGACAGTGACCGGCCCTGATGGCTTTGAATTGAAGGGCGGCAGTTCGCTCAGCAAAATTAGCCGCGATCCACTCGATCTGGTGGCGCAGGCCATGGGTAATACCCATCAGTATCCTGATGGCGTCATGCTGTTTCTGGGCACCATGTTTGCGCCCACGCAAGACCGTCACGGCCCCGGCCAGGGCTTTACGCATGTGGTGGGCGATGTGGTGTCGGTATCTACGCCTGAGCTGGGCACCCTGGTAAACCGCGTCACCACGTCCGACCTGGCCGCCCCCTGGACATTTGGCATTGCGGCACTGATGAAAAGTCTGGCTCGACGCGGCTTGCTGTAACTACGCCCAGAGCTTCACGCAGCAGTCCGCCAGCGAGCCAGGCGCCGATCCAGTTTTTCAAAGGCAAGATCGACTGCCACGGCGAGCAAGCCGACCAGAACAGCGCCCTGGATGACATAGGCGGTATTGAAGCCGCTCAAACCCACAATGATGGGCAGGCCCAGTGTCCTGGCTCCCACGGTAGAGGCAATGGCGGCCGTGCCGATGTTGATGATGACCGAGGTGCGAACGCCTGCCAGAATGACCGGAGCCGCCAGCGGCAACTCAATGCGCCACATGCGCTGCCAGGAACTCATGCCCAGTCCTTCAGCGGCTTGCCTGGCAGGCATGGGTACCGATTCGATGCCGGAAAGTGTCCCTTGCAACACCGGCAGCAAGCCATACAGCGCCAGGGCGATCAGCGCGGGCGCTTCGCCAAAACCTATCAATGGAACCGCCACGGCCAAGACCGCCACAGGTGGAAAAGTCTGCCCGACCGACACCAGCGTTTCAATCAGCGGGCGAAATTCGCGACCGCTTGCGCGGGTGGCAAAAATCCCGGCAGCAATTCCCACTATGACGGAGACGGCGCTGGACAAGCCCACAATTTTCAGGTGCTCCAGCAACTGGCTCAGGAAACTGTCCTGCTCATACACCGGACGCTCCAGCAGAGGAAACAGCGCTGCAAAAAGCGGTTTAAGCCAGCCGATACCAAAAACCAGAAGCAGCAGCAGCGCCAGCACCCACCCTAAAAGGTCGTCTTTAAAATCTCTGCGCTTGGTCTTGCGTGACGTGAAGGGCTTCATGGCTTGCCGGGCGCATGCTGCGCTGAGGATTCACTCTGGCCCAGCAAGTCCTGCAAATCAATACTCCCCATTCGCTGGCCTTCGCTGTCCACGACCAAAAGCCGGGCGACGCGGCGCGACACAAAAATCGACAGCGCCTCCCGCAAGCTGAGCGTTGCCAATATCGGCTCGCCTTGCAATGCGTCCCCCGGCACCTCCGGCCGGATATGGTCGGCCACGCGCTGCAAGCCCAGCAGTTTGATGCCCACATCACTGCGGCCAAAAAAATCAAGCACAAAGTCGCTTGCTGGCGCTGAAAGCATCTGCAGCGGTGTTCCGCTTTGCACGATGCGTCCCTTGTCCAGCAGCACAATGCGCGTGGCCAGGCTGAGCGCCTCGTCAATGTCATGCGTGACCAGCACGATGGTCTTGCCGAACGCCTTGTGAATGCGCGCAATTTCCAGTTGCAGCGCTGCGCGTGTGACCGGATCCAGCGCGCCAAAGGGCTCATCCATCAACAACACTTCCGGGTTGCCCGCCAGCGCCCGCGCCACTCCGACGCGCTGCTGCTGGCCGCCCGAGAGCTGGTGTGGAAAGCGCGCCCGGTACAGCGCGGGTTCAAGCTGCAAAAGCGTCATCATCTCGGTAACGCGTTCGCTGATGCGCGCTTGCGGCCATTTGAGCAGCGTCGGCACGGTGGCAATGTTTTTCTCGACGCTCCAGTGCGGAAACAGGCCAATCGACTGGATGGCGTAACCCATGCGGCGGCGAATGTCTTCAGGCCTGAAACTGCGAGTCTCGTCGCCGGCAAAAAGGATGCGGCCACTGTCGTGCTCCACCAGCCGGTTCATCATTTTGAGCACGGTTGACTTGCCCGAACCCGAACTGCCCAGAATCACGGTGAACTCGCCCTGCGCAATGTTCAGCGAAAGGTCATCGATGACTTTCACACCGTCAAAGCTTTTGGAGACATGTTGCAGTTCAATCATCAGGCTTCAATTTTTGAATCGATCAAGCGTCAGGCTCAGTCCAATTTTCCGAACGCGAAGGGCGCCCAAAACACCTCAAAACTCATGCGCCAAAGACAAGGCGATGGTTTTGAGCAGGGCATCCACCAGCACCGCCATGGCCACCACCGGCACCACGCCCAGAAGCACCAGATCGAGCGCGCCGCCCAGCAGGCCCTGAAACATGATGGCGCCAAAACCGCCCGCTCCAATCAGTGCCGCGACCACCGCCATGCCGATGGTTTGTACGATAGCCACGCGCAACCCCGCAAGAAAAACCGGCAGGGCCAGGGGTGCTTCAACTTGCCAGAAAATCTGGCGCGAGCTCAAGCCCATGCCCAGTGCCGCATCAACGATGGGCCGGGGCACCTGGCTCAGCCCGGCGGCGGTGCTGCGAACAACAGGCAGCAGCGAGTACAGCGCGAGCGCAATCACCGCCGGCGCCAGACCTACGCCCTTGATGCCCCACCGGGCCAGTGCAGGCACGCTGGTGGCCAGCAGGGCAAGCGGTGCCATCAGCAGGCCAAAAAGCGCAATCGACGGAATGGTCTGGATGATGTTGAGGATGGCAAACAACGCTGGCCGCAACGCGTTCATCCATCGTCCCGCCCGCGCCGAGGCAACGCCCAGGGGAACGCCAATCAGCAACGCAGGGACCAGGCTGGCCACCACAAGTTGCACATGCTGCAGCAAGGCGGCATTGAATACGTCCTTGCGGTTGGCGTATTCCCTGAGCAGGGACAGCTGGTCGAGCGCTCCCGTCGCAATCAAGACCAGTACAGGGCCGATGACGGCAGCACTGGCAATAAGTCGCCAGCCCGGCTTTAAACCCAGGTGCCTGATGGCGTCGCTGGCTGCCAGCCAGCCCAGTGCAGCCAGAATCCAGAAGGCGCCGCCAAACGAGGTGCGCGCTATGCCCGGTGTGGTCCCGTCTGCCGGATCAGCCGTTATTGACGCCAGCCGTGCCGCATGCTCCGCCGCCACCCATACCAGTCCTGTCAGCAGCAAAGTTGCCGTCACGGTCAGCCAAAAATGGATGACCCGCGTGGGCCGAATAAAGATGCCAGCGCTCAGCAGCAGCGCCGGCACAAGCGTTGCCAATAACGCGAACGTCTTGTTTAAACCATCGCTTGCGTTCACAACTTCTACCCATGAAATGCCGGCTCCGGAAACCAGCCGGTTCGGCGCATGGGTCAAAAATGCCAGCCCTGACGCAGCGACGATGCCAACTGCCACCAGCAGCAACAGCACGCGGTTCTTGACCAGGCCCATTAGCCCCATCCTTTAACGGGCGGGGTTGTTGTACCGGGAGGCGCAATGCCGCCACACAGCAGCTCGTGTTTTGTCACTTGATAAAACCCTTGGCCTTCAGGTAATCGGCAGAGACTTTTTTGGCATCCTGGCCTTCCACTGCGATTTTGGCGTTCAGCTTTTGCAGCGTGGGGCCGTCGAGTGTCCTGAAAACCGGTTCAAGAACGTCCCTGATTTTTGGATGCTGGGCCAGGGTTGCAGCCCGAACCAGAGGCGCTGGCGCATAAATCGGTTGAATGCCTTTGGGGTCATCGAGCACGACCAGTCCCAAGGCAGCAATGGCGCCGTCAGTGCCGTACGCCATGGCGGCATTGACGCCCGACGTCTGCTCTGCCGCAGCCTTGATGGTCACGGTGGTATCTCCGCCCGCCAGCGTCAGCAGCTGTGCGTTATTCAGTTTGAAGCCATAGGCGGCCTGGAAGGCCGGCAAGGCGTCGCTGCGCTCAATAAATTCGGCCGACGCGGCGAGCTTGAACTTGCCGCCACCGGAAAGCCATTGACCCAGATCTGCAAGCGACTTCACCCTGTTTTTCTCTGCAACATCCTTGCGCAACGCAATGACCCAAGTGTTGTTCGCCGGGGCGGGGGTAAGCCAGACGATGTTGTTTTTTTCGGCATCAAGTTTTTTCACCAACTCGTAACCGGCAGTGGCGTTTTTCCAGGCCGGGTTCTTCTCATCAGCAAAGAAAAATGCACCGTTGCCGGTGTATTCTGGATAAATGTCAATCTCGCCTGCTGTGATGGCGCCACGCATGATTTTTGTCGTTCCGAGTTGAAGCTTGTTTTCAGTTTTAATGCCGTTTGATTCCAGCACCTGAATCATCATGCTGCCCAGCAAAGAGCCCTCGGTGTCAATTTTTGACGACACGCGCACCGCTGTCTGGGCGAATGCCGACGCTGAAACCAATAGCAGCAGGGATGTGCCGCCCACCAGCCATCGCCGGGAAAATAGTTTGCGCATATAAAAAGCTCTTCAGGTGCAAGCAGCCGCAGGGGAAGTTTCTGCCATGCTGTAAAAAATCGTTCGGATTTCGGGTTATAGCGTGAAACTGCAGGTCGCACCTCTCCAATTGTTCCAAACCCCTTGTTCTTTTGCGCTGTTACGGCTTGGCTGGGCCTGGCGGCCCCAAGGGACTGAAGGGAATCGGGGTTCAGTCATGTATTCAAGGTGGCACTGATGACTTGTTGACTCGGGCGACAATATGGCAAATTCCCGCTTTGCCATGAACCTGCCTATAGCTACTGCCGCAAACACGACCGTCCCTGCGCGTGCCCACACCACGGCACTTGTGCTGTTTTCGGGTGGTCAGGATTCCACCACCTGCCTGGCACAGGCTCTGTGCAAATATGCGCGTGTCGAAACCATTGCATTTGACTACGGCCAGCGGCACAGGGTGGAGCTGCAAGCGCGGCTGAATGTGCTGCGCGAAATCAAACGCCAGTTTCCGCAGTGGGCTGCCAGGCTGGGCGAAGACCATCTGCTCGATCTTGCCGTGCTGGGGCAGGTCAGCGACTGTTCGCTGACGCGCGACGTGGCCTTCAAGATGGAAAGCTCCGGCTTGCCCAACACCTTCGTGCCGGGGCGCAACCTGCTGTTTTTGACGCTGGCCGCCGCGCTGGCCTATCGGCGCGATCTGCAGGTGCTGGTCACCGGGGTGTGCGAAACCGATTTTTCGGGCTACCCCGATTGCCGTGACGACACCATGAAAGCCATGCAGCTGGCGCTGTCGCTGGGCATGGACAAGCGCTTTCTGATCGAAACGCCGCTGATGTGGATTGACAAGGCCGACACCTGGCGCCTGGCGCATTCGCTGGGCGGCGAGCCGCTGGTGGACTTGATCATCGAACACACGCACACCTGCTACCTGGGCGACCGCACGCACCGTCACGTCTGGGGTTATGGCTGCGGCCAGTGCCCGGCTTGCGAGTTGCGGGCGCGCGGTTACGAGCGCTATGCAGGGCGGCCCTAAATCCGCGCCAGCTCTTCCACCACGCAGCGGGTCACCAGCGGCGGCCCATCGCCAGTGTGAAAAGCCAGCTTGCGCTCGCGCAGCGCCACATCGCTGGCCGTGACACGGTCAAAACGCCGCAGGTGCTCGGTCCACGATTCGTCAACGATCTGTTCGATAAAGCGCCCGGGCTGGTTGACGTCGCGCAGCAATTCCCACTCCAGCGCACCCTGACGCAGTCGGCTGCGGCGGCTTTCATGCATGACTGCCCGGAAATCGTCGGTCCGTGCCGGGTCAATCAGGTATTCAATCGTCACCACCATCCGGCCCACGCCCGGCGGTGCATAAAGCACCGGCGTCTTGAATTCACGAGAAGGTGTCAGGTCTTCCTCAATGCTGAGGTCACGTACCCAGTGCTGCGCCAGCAGCATGGTGAAGCTTCCACTCAGCGCCGCCACCAGCAGGCAGGTTGACACATTGGTCAGCGTGGCCACCTGGCCCCATAGCGCCGCGCCCAGCGCGCTCGCGCCCATGATCGCCATCTGGTACATCGACATGCCGCGTGCCCGCACCCAGTCGGGCAGCGCAAGCTGGGCCGAAACGCTGAGCGAATTGGCGCAGGTGATCCAGGCCATGCCATTGAGCAGCATGGCCGGAACGGCAATGTACGCATTGGGCGCAAAGGCCATCACGGCAGTGGACACCGACTGCAGCACAGTCGCTCGCAGCACCAGCGTATCGCGCGTCATCATCTGTCGCAGGCGCGGCAAAAACATCGCGGCAACGATGGCGCCCGCACCCATGGCAGCCAGCAACAGCGTGAAGGTTCCTGCATCGCCGCCGTGCAGGCCGCGCGCCACCAGAGGCAGCAGCGCCAGCAAGGCGGTGGAATGCAGAAAAAACAGCGAGATGCGAAGCAGCACCGCACGCAGGCGGGTCGACTGGCTGACGAACTGCAGACCGACGCGCATGGCGCTGAACAAACGCTCGCGGCCCAGCGGGCTGGGCACATGGTCGCGCCGCCAGCGCATGATGACAAAGCCGGAAATGACTGACAGCACGGCATTGAGAACGAACACATAAGCCGTTCCCGCGCTGGCAATCAGCGCGCCCGCCACCAGCGGCCCGACGATGCGGGACGTATTCATGGCCACGCCGTTCAGGGCCAGCGCCGCCGGCAGCTGGATGCGCGGCACCAGCTCGGGAACGATGGCGGCAAACACTGGCCAGCGCATTGCCAGACCCACGCCATTGGCGAAGGTGAGTGCCAGCAGCAGCGCCGGGGTCATGACGCCCGAAATCACGGCGATGCACAGCAGCGTGGCCACGGCCGCCACCCAGAACTGCGTCATGATGAAATAGCGCCGCCTGTCCAGAATGTCGGCCAGTGCGCCGCTGGGAAGGCCCAGCAGGAAAACGGGCAGGGTAGAGGCCGTCTGCACCAGCGCCACCCAGATCGGCGTGGTGGTCATGGACGTCATCAGCCACGCGGCAGCCACATCGTTCATCCACATGCAGATATTGGCGACCAGCCAGGTGCTCCACAGCAGGCGGAACACCGGCGATTTGATGGGGCCCCAGGCCGACAGGGATGGGGCGGCGGGGGGCGGGGTGATTTCCTCGGGCATTCAGAATTTTTCCTGGCGCTGGTTGCCTTGAATCCGGCTTTCCTGGACCTGGTACATAGCGGGCGAGCCTTCGGGCAGCTTTTCAAGGCTCCAGAGCTTGCTGTGAAAAGCGGCCACGGCAGGACGGTGGGCAATCGAGACCAGGCTGCCCTGCATTGACTTGACGTGGGCCAGCAGCTTGTCGTACAGCGTTTGTTCGGCCGCTTCGTCCAGCGCGCCGGTGGCCTCGTCGGCAAAAATCCAGCGCGGCTTTTTCAGCAGCACCCGGGCAATCGCCAGGCGCTGCTGCTCGCCGCCCGAGAGTTTCTGGCTCCAGGCATCTTCATCGTCAAGCCGGCTGGTCAGTTGCGGCAGCAGCGCGTCCTTCAAAGCCAGCTTGAGCGCCTCGTCGCTGTACTGCATGGCGGGTTCCGGGTAGGCCAGCGCATTACGCAGGCTGCCATCGGGAAAGTAGGGGCGCTGCGGAATGAACATGGCATCTTCCGGCAAATGCGTCTGGCCTTTTGAAAACGGCCAGATGCCCGCCAAGGCGCGAAAAAGCGTCGATTTGCCGCTGCCTGACGGGCCTTTGAGGAGCACGCTTTCGCCGGGCCCCGCATGCAGTGACACGCCGCTGAGCAGGGTCGCGCCGGTCGGCAGGTTCAATGACAGGTCGCTGACCGCCAGCGTGTCGGCAGGCAGGGGGTGTGCGTCATTTGCTACTAAATTGATAGCTGCTTGTGCCCGTCCCTGTTGCGCTACAGCGCTTATATTGTCTTCAAAACTGGTCAGGCGGTCGGTCGTGGCGCGCCAGGCGGCCAGGCTGCTGTAGTTATCGACCAGCCAGCTCAGCGAATCCTGCACCCGCCCAAAGGCTGACGAAATCTGGATCAGTTCGCCCAGCTGGATGGCACCGCTGAAAAAGCGCGGCGCGGCGACGATGAACGGAAACACCACCGCAGCCTGGCCAAAAAAGTTGGTGAACCAGACCAGGTTTTTCTGCTTCTTGATCAGCTTGAGGTAGTTGGCCAGCACGGCGGCAAAACGGGTGTCGAGTTGCGCCCGCTCGACGGCTTCGCCCTTGTCCAGCGCAATCGATTCGCTGTACTCGCGCACCCGCACCATGTGGTGGCGAAAGTCGGCTTCGACGCGCTGCTGCTGGAAGTTGAGCCTGATCTGTGGCCGGCCAATATAGTGCGTAATGACGCTGCCGACGGCGCAGTACAGCACCGCCATCCAGACCATGAAGCCCGGAATGCTGTAGCTGCTGCCGCCCAGGCTGAAGGCAAACGCGCCCGAGAGCGACCACAAAATGCCGATAAAACTCACCAGCGTCACCACCGCATTGAGCAGGCCCATACTCAGTGAAATGCTGTAGGTGGTGAATAAATTGATGTCTTCCTGGATCCGCTGGTCCGGGTTGTCGGAGGTGTTCGAGGTGTTGGCCGAGCCGTTGGCTCCCGCGGTAAATCGCGCCAGCTCCAGCTTGTAAAAAGCATGGTCGGCCAGCCAGCGCTGCAGATAATTCGCTGTCATCCACGCCCGCCAGCGCACCTCCAGCAGTTGTGTCAGGTAAAACCGGTACACCGCGATGATGATGAAGGCAAACGCCAGGTAGGTAAAGCGCCCCAGTTGCGTCCAGAACACGGCTGCATTCTTGTTTTGCAGGGCGTCGTAAAACACCCGGTTCCACTCATTGAGCAGCACCAGCATGTACACAGCGCCCAGGTTCAGCAGCACGATGGCCAGCAGCAGGCCGCGCGCCTTCCATTTGTCTTCGGAGCGGAAGTAGGGAGCAGACAGCGCCCAGACGCGCGTGCAAAAATTTTTGAACGCGAGGAGTTTATCGACCAGAAGCATGTGCCATCAACCTTTTTCCGAAAGCTTACAGGGTTACCGGAAAACTGATGAATCACCCTGGTTTTAAGACCGGCCAGCGCTTGAGAAATAGTCGGTGAATTATTTTTTGAAAATCACCTTAGATGCAGTTAACCGTCACCAAGCCTTCGACGCCGTTAGCCGCCGTACCGGTTGCGTTGACAACGGTGCAGGTCTGGCCTGCGGGCTGGGTTGCAATGCTCACCTCGTAGGCCGTGCCCGCTGTCAGCAGGCCAGGGAATGCAAACAGGCCGTTCTGGGCCACGTTCAGCTGTGTGCCTGCATTGTTCAGGATCACGCTGGTGCCGGCGGCAAGGCCGGACACCGTACCGCCTACCGATGAACTGAGTGCGCAGGTGACGGCGACTCTGTTGGCTGTGCTGCCGTCGTTCGGAATCACGCCGGTGGCGCCCGTGACGGCACAGGTTTGTCCCACGGGCTGGGTCAGCACCGTGACGCTGAATGCCGCCAGGGACGGAAGGCGGGTGGCAAAGGTAAAGGGCGTATTGCCGGTAACCGTGAGGTTGTCGGCGTTGTTGTTTTGCAGTATGACGCTCCCACCGCTGTTCATGCCCGTGACGGTGCCGCCAACGGTGCCGTCAGTGGAGCCGCCGCCGCAGGCGACCAGGGACAGGCTCAGCAAGGCGGCTGACAACATCGGGGTGGTTTTTGAAAGTTTCATGGTGTGTTGTTTTTGTTTTTGTTTAGGTGGTGGCTGGATTTTGTTTGGCTACTGTTTGAAATTGCAATTCAACTTGCAATTTGCGCTTGCGACCTGGCTTGGCCCACGTATTGGTTGCATGTGTAAAGGCGCAGTGTGGGTTGCGGCTATCAGACCCCAGCTTTGTTAACCCAAGTTGAAGTTACCGTAAAGAAGGATAGAAACTCTCCGCACTGCCTGGCCGACGGTAAAAGTGCCGCGTCAGTGGTTGGAAACACCGCTCACCACATGGCCAGCCGGCACATGCCGGGACGCAGAATGGACATGGCCGGTCTGGTCATCAAAGAAGAAATCGGGTTCAAATTCGCGCAGGAATTCACCCTTGTCCAGGCCGCCCAGGAACATGGCTTCATCCACCTCGATATTCCAGTTCATCAGCGTGCGGATGGCGCGCTCGTGGGCCGGTGCGCTGCGCGCTGTGACCAGGGCGGTGCGCAGGCTCATTCGCGAGGTGCCGGCCTGCTGCAGCCGTTGCAGGGCTTCGAGCAGCGGCTTGAACGGGCCGGCCAGCAGCGGCTGCGTCGCCTTGTCGCGCTCATGCGCCTGAAAGGCGCTCAGGCCTTGGGACTGAAAGACCAGTTCGGCCTCGTCCGAGAACAGCACCGCATCGCCGTCAAAGGCAATCCGCACCTCGTTCGGGTGCGCGTTGCTGGCCCGGGCCGAGTGTGGATAGACCTGCGCCGCCGGCACGCCGGCCTCCAGGGCAGCCCGCACATCACTGAGGTGGGTCGATAAAAACAGGTTGGCGTGCAGCGGTTTGAGGTAACGCCAGGGCGGCGCCCCCCGGTTGAAGGTGCCGCGCTGGATATTCAGGCCGTAATGCTGGGCTGAACGGAATACGCGCATGCCTGAAACCGGGTCGTTGCGCGACAGGATGACGACTTCCACGCGCTGCCGGGTCACTGCCGGGCTGGCGGCTTCGTCCAGGCTTTCAGGCGCATCGTTAAACGCCAGCAGCTTTTTAACCAGCGAAAACGCTACGCCCGGCTTGGCCGGAACGTCCAGCCGCTCCAGTTGCAGCTTCATGTAAGCCGCATCCTTTTTGACGCCCGGCGGCGCGCTGGGCAAGGGGTCTTGCGCGAATCCGGTTTCAAAAACCAGGTTCTCTTCTTCAAAATCAAACAGGGCGCGCGAGGAAATCGCCACCACGAGCTGACCATCGAGAGTTGCGGCCATAAAGATTGCCTTCTTTTTCGTTGCCTAGCCGATGTGCAGGTTGAGTAGCTGCCATTGTCCATATTTCGGCGCGTCCAGCGGCCACTGCCCGGCGCGCTCGATGTGGCGCACGCCTTGCGCGAGCAGCGCGACCGCCCGGATGACGCCGGCATGGGTGATCCACAGCGTATCTTGCTGGTCCTGTAGCGCATCAAACGCCGAGGCGACGCGCGTCATGAACGCGGTCACGCTTTCGCCGTCATGGCCCACGGAGAAGTTTGCAAAATCCGTCGTCCACGCGTTTAGCTCAAGCTGGCTGATTGCCTGCCAGGCGCGGCCTTCCCAGCGGCCAAAATTCATTTCCGCCAGCCGGGCATCGGTTTTATAAGCCAGATCTGGCCTTAGCCTATGCAGCGCCTGCGCTAGCTGCTCACATCTTTGTAGCGGCGAGCTGATGACGCGGTTACCGCCCGGAAGATGCGCGGCCAGCTTTCGGGCGCATTCAGCGGTGGCGTCAGCATCCGCCGCCAGATCGAGCCGGCCATAGCAGATGCCGGCGTCAACCAGGGGCTGTGCATGGCGGACCAGCCAGAGCTTCATGAGAAGAGTGTGATTAGGGAGCAGGAAATTACAAACATGCCAGTCATTCACTTTCGTCATTGCGAGCGTAGCGCGGCAATCCATGGCTGCGCTTTGAGGGCGATGGAT
>JAYWDL010000180.1:0-5604 GCA_043779865.1 Polaromonas sp. | reverse complement strand
GAGGTGTTTGCGGCGGAGCGCTTCGCCGTGCCGCAAAGCGAACTCAAACCCGGCGGCTGGCAACTGGAACCGCCGGTCAAGCGGCGATTGCTGGAGCGGCTGCGCAAGGCCGGCCAGCCGCTGGGCGAGTATTGCAAGGGGCGGTTTTACTACGGCATCAAGACTGGGCTGAACGAGGCCTTTGTTATCACGCGCGAGCAACGCGACGCATTGGTCGCGCAAGACCCGCAATCGGCCGAAATCATCAAGCCCTTTTTGCGTGGGCGGGATGTGAAGCGGTGGAATGTGGAGTCGCAAGATTTGTGGCTCATCTTCACGCGGCGCGGCGTTGACATCAATGACTACCCGGCCATTAAAAAGCACCTGACGCCGTTCAAAGCGCAACTCAAACCCAAGCCTGACAACTGGGACGACAGAAAAGACGGGGCTTGGCCCGGACGCAAAGCTGGCCCTTACCAGTGGTTCAACATCCAGGACAACATCGCTTACTGGCAAGAATTTGAGACGCCAAAGATCGTCTATCCCGACATTTACCTCCATCAGAGCTTCGCGTGGGATACAAAACAGCACTACCTTGCCAACACCTGCTACTTCATTCCAACGACTGAGCGCTGGTTAACGTCCTTGCTCAATTCATCAGCAGTTGAATGGTTTTATGAACAGATAGCAGCCCGTATTCAAGGCGGCTATCTGCGAGCTTTTTCTGATCGCATGCAGGCCGTTCCAATACCCAATACAGAGCCATCGCAACGCAGCCTGATGGAGTTATTGACGACGGCGGTGGAAAACGACATCAGCCGCCCAGAATACGAACGCCTACTCAACGGCCTGGTTTACGAACTCTTCTTCCCCGAAGACCTGCACGCCAAAAACATTCGCCTGTTCGACGCCTGCACGGCAGCGGGCATTCGTGAGGGCATGGACGCGCAGGCCAAAGCCACCGAAATCTTCCACCCGCGCCACCCCATCTACGGCCAGTTGTTCGAGCTGCAAACGCTGGAAGTGGTCCGTTTGATCGAGGGCGAGGCTTAGACGGCACTGAAAAGGGAATTTTCACCTGTTTGCAGGCACTTTTCACCATTAAACAGGCTGCTAGTCCAATAAATACAGGCGCAAGCAGCTATAAAAAATAGAGCACCCCAAGGGAGACACAGCATGGCCAAAACAAGCCTGACGACCGAGCCAGCGCACCACATCGCTGTTTTTCAGGAAACCACCATCCGCCGCACCTGGCACAACGAGGAATGGTGGTTTGCTTTAAGCGATGTGATCGCTGTATTGACGGACTCGGCTGACCCGAGGCAATACATCAAGAAAATGCGCAGCCGTGACGCAGCGCTGGATGCCAACTGGGGTACAACTTGTACCCCCCTTGCCCTGTTGGCACCTGACGGCAAGCAGCGCGAAACAAACTGCGCCAACACCGAGGGCCTGTTCCGCATCATCCAGTCCATCCCCTCGCCCAAGGCTGAGCCGTTCAAGCGCTGGCTGGCGCAGGTGGGCTATGAGCGGGTGAAAGAGATTGAGAACCCCGAACTGGCCAGCGCCCGCGCCAGAGAGCTGTACCAGGCCAAGGGCTACCCGCAGGCTTGGATTGAAAAGCGCTTGCGCTCCATTACGGTGCGCGGTGAGCTGACCGACGAGTGGAAGGCTCGCGGCGTCGCTGAAGGCCTTGAATATTCCATCCTGACCGCTGAAATTGCGCGCGCCACTTTTGGCCTGACACCCGGCGAGCACAGCCAGCTGAAAAGCCTGGACACAGTGAAAACCGGCAACAAGCTGCGCGACCACATGACCGATCTGGAGCTGATCTTCACCATGCTGGGTGAGGCCAGCACCACAGAGATTGCGCGGCGCGGTGATGCCTTGGGCTTTACCGAAAACCGCAAATCGGCCAAACAGGGCGGCACCATTGCCGGCAATGCGCGCAAGGCGCTGGAAGCCAAAACGGGTCAGCCCGTGGTGAGCAAAGACAACTACCTGCCAGCGCCATCCACCCCCGCGCTGCTGGAAGGTGTGGCGCCCACCCGGCCAGCCAGGCCTAAATCCCGCTCGCGCGCAAAGCGACCGTGAAAATCAAGACTGCAACGGTTGCGCAGGCAGACTGGTCAGCTTGCCTGCATCGGATCAATATGTTTAAAAACGTCGGGATGAACCCTTACTCTCACCCCAGCGCGCCCAACATTCCTCGGCAGGAAGTGGTGGATGCCGCAAATGCCGTTGAAAATTTCCTGGCACTGGCGGGCAAAAAATGAAATTCGAACAATTCAAATCCGGCGTCTGGCGGCGGCAGTACCAGTACAAAAGCTTTTCGCCTGTCACTGTCAACCACGGCTGGACCTGGGAAGACCCGACGATTCACGTTTTGCTGGAACAAGCCAACCGGGCACTGGGCGAGCTCAATGCGTTTTCGTTGATCGTGCCGGACATTGACCTGTTCATCGAAATGCATGTGGTGAAAGAGGCGCAAACCTCCAGCCGCATTGAGGGCACGCAAACCGCCATTGACGAAGCCCTGCTTTCTGAAGACCAGATCCAACCCGAGAAACGGGACGACTGGCGCGAAGTGCGCAACTACATTGACGCCGTCAATACCGCCGTCCGTGAGCTCCAAAATCTGCCCCTTTCAAACCGCTTGCTGCGCAATACGCATGAAATTCTGATGCGCGGCGTGCGCGGCGAGCACAAGTATCCCGGCGAGTTCCGGACCACGCAAAACTGGATTGGTGGCTCCAACCTGGCCGATGCGGCCTTCATTCCCCCGCACCCAACCGAGGTGCCGGACTTGATGAGCGACCTGGAGAGTTTCTGGCACAACGAGGCCATTGCCGTGCCGCACCTGGTGCGTGTGGCGCTGGCGCACTATCAGTTCGAGACGATTCACCCGTTTGCCGATGGCAATGGACGCATCGGCCGACTGATGATTCCGCTCTATCTTGTCAGCCACGGGCTGCTGGCCAAGCCGTCGCTTTACCTGTCCGACTTTTTCGAGCGCAATCGCGCCAGCTATTACGACGCGCTGATGCGCGTGCGAATGTCCAACGACCTGATTCATTGGGTGCGCTTTTTTCTAACCGGCATGGCGGAGACGGCGGCCAGGGGCCGCGACGTTTTCCGGCAGGTGCTCCACTTGCGGTCTGAGGTGGAGCATGAAGTGATGTCCCTTGGCAAGCGAGCGGTGCTGGCCAGGCAGGCTTTGAACCATCTGTACAAAAGACCGATCATTTCGGCGGCTGAACTGGCATCGGCGTTGGCGGTGAGTACACCCACGATCAACGCCTTGATTCGGGAACTGACGTCCAAAGGCATTTTGATCGAGACCACCGGACAACTTCGCGGACGTGTCTATGCGTTTGAAGCTTACCTAAAGCTTTTCACTAGTTAAAGAAAACTGCTTTTCCTTAACTAAGACTGCTGGTTAGTTAAAGCTAGCTTCAGGGCGGTGCTGAACGAGCTTGGCCGCAGCGCAGGGACCTGAAGGTGGCAAGCACGCGCCTGAAGGTGGTAAGCGGACTTACCACCTTGAGCTGTGACCGCGAAAGTGCCGCAGCCGGTAGCACTTTTCAGCTTCAATCTTGCTATGGGTCAGTTCGACGAAAGAGTCTCAAGCCAAATGAGCCTCCAGCCCAACACAGACCGGCGCAAGCAGCTATTAAATCAATAGCTACTGCGGGCCCGCCCCGCCCATCAAACCCGCGCCAGCACCCCCGCCAGCGCCTTGCCGGTATGCGTACCCAGCCGCACGACCTCCTCCGGCGGCGCAGACGCCACCACCTGCCCGCCTGCGTTGCCGCCGTCTGGCCCGAGGTCAATCACCCAGTCGGCCTCGGCAATCACGTCCAGGTCATGCTCGATCACCAGCACGCTGTGGCCACCTGCCACCAGCCGGTGCAGCACCCGGATCAGGCGCTCCACATCGGCCATGTGCAGGCCCACGGTCGGCTCGTCCAGCACGTACAGCGTGTGCGGCGGTTTCTGGCCGCGCCGGGTCAGGTCGTCGCGCACCTTGCTCAGCTCGGTCACCAGCTTGATGCGCTGGGCTTCGCCGCCGGACAAGGTGGGTGACGGCTGGCCCAGCGTCAAATAACCCAGGCCGACGTCCTTGAGCAGTTGCAGCGGGTGCGCAATCGACGGCATGGCGGCGAAAAACTCCACCGCCTCATCCACCTCCATGCGCAGCACGTCGCCGATGCTCTTGCCACGCCAGCTCACGGCCAGGGTTTCGGGGTTGAAGCGTTGACCGTGGCAGGCGTCACAAGCCACCTTCACGTCCGGCAGAAAGCTCATCTCGATGGTGCGCAGGCCCTGGCCTTCGCAGGACGGGCAACGGCCATCGCCGGTGTTGAAGCTGAAGCGTGCGGCCGCGTAGCCCCGGGCCTTGGCTTCCAGGGTCTCGGTGAAGAGCTTGCGGATGGCGTCCCAGAAGCCGATGTAGGTGGCCGGGCAGCTGCGCGGGGTTTTGCCGATCGGCGTCTGGTCCACCTCCAGCACCCGGTCGATCGTCTCAAAACCGGCTATGCCGGTGCAGCCCACCAGTGGCGGCAGCACGCCCGCTGCCAGCGCGTCGCGCCCGGCTTTGCTGACCTTGGTCTGGACGATCGCCTGCACATTGGTCAGCAACACATCCCGCGCCAAGGTGCTCTTGCCCGAGCCGGACACGCCGGTGACCGCCACCAGCCGCTGCAACGGCACCTGCACCTCCAGCGCTTGCAGGTTGTGCAGCGTGGCGCCGCTCAAGGTGAGCTGCAGCGTGGCGCGGTTAACCACCCGGCGCGGCAGCAGCGGATGCACCAGCGGATTCGCCAAAAAGCGGCCGGTGACCGAGGCAGGGTTGGCCGACAAGTCCGCCGCCACGCCCTGCGCCACCAGATGGCCGCCGCGCTTGCCGGCACCGGGGCCGATGTCGATCAAATGGTCGGCGCGGCGGATGGTGTCTTCATCATGCTCCACCACCACCAGGGTATTGCCCTGGGCCGACAGGCGTGACAGCGCTTTGAGCAGCACCGCGTTGTCCCTCGGGTGCAGGCCGATGGTGGGCTCGTCCAGCACGTAGCACACGCCCTGCAGGTTGCTGCCCAACTGGGCCGCCAGCCGGATGCGCTGGGCCTCACCGCCTGAGAGCGTGGGCGCGGCACGGTCCAACGTCAAATAGCCCAGCCCGACTTCTTCCAGAAACTCCAGCCGACTGCGGATCTCGCTGACCACATCGCGTGCAATCGCGGCGTCGCGGCCCAGCAATTCGAGTCCGCCGGCCCAACGCCTGGCGTCCCCCACCGCCCATTGCGCCACCGCCGTGATGGTGTGGTCGTCAAAGCGGATGGCCCGGGCAACCGGGTTCAGCCGGGTGCCCTGGCAATCGGGGCACGGCTCGCCGCTGACACCTTCGACCTCGGCCTCCTCGGACGGAAAGCTTTGCTCGCGGCCCTTCTGGTCGTCGTCCTTGACCGAGTCGTCGTAGGCCTTGCGCTGCTCACGGGTCAGCGTCAGGCCGGTGCCCACGCAGCCGGTGCACCAGCCGTGTTTGCTGTTGTAGCTGAACATGCGCGGGTCCAGCTCGGGGTAGCTGGTGCCGCATTGCGGACAGGCACGCTTGGTCGAAAACAC
>JAYWDL010000179.1:0-14896 GCA_043779865.1 Polaromonas sp. | reverse complement strand
CGCCTCTTTTTCTGAGCTGTCAGAGGCTGCTGCATGCGTGACTTGCAATAGCCGATCAGCTAAGTCATTGATTCTTCGATCAGCTTGTTTCTCGAAAGACTGAGTATTCAAGACGTTTATCCCACGTGGTGCGCATCGTTGATCTCTCAATCCAAGGAGTACGCTTGTGTCCCAGCCTGTGCGTCAATCAGCCATAGCCACCACACCGTCCAAGGCCCGACCTGTACGAAAGCGATCCAAGGCGCCTGCCTTGAGCATCGCCTACCCCAACGCCTGCGGCAGTGGCTGGCCTAGGGCCATCGACATTGGCGCCACCAGCCATTTCGCGCCGTGCCTGGCGAGCGTGATGATGAGCCGGTACGCGAGTTCCTGGCCTTCACTGCCGACTTGGAGCGCTTGGTGCAATGGCTGCATGAATGCCGCGTCACAGCGGTCGCGATGGAGTCCACTGGCGTGTACTGGATACCCCTGTTCGAAATGCTCGACGCAGCCGGGTTTGAAGTGCATCTGGTCAACGCCCGGCACGTCAGGAATGTGCCTGGGCGCAAGAGCGACGTGCTGGACTGCCAGTGGCTACAGCAGCTCATGAGTTATGGGCTGCTGCGCGGTGGTTTTCGTCCGGCTGAGGAAGTCTGTGCGCTGCGTGCCGTCTGGCGCCACCGCGACATGTTGCTGTCCTATCAGGCACGCCATGTCCAGCATTTGTAGCTTCAAGACAAGTGCTGCCACCAGCAAAAGGCGATGACGCAGATGAACGTGCAGTTGCACCATGTCATCTCCGACATCATGGGCGTGACTGGGCAGGCCATCATCCGCGCCATCGTCGCGGGCGAGCGGGATGCCGCCACCCTGGCCAAGCTGCGCGACCGTCGCATCAAGGCTGACGAGGCCGAAGTCGCCGCAGCGTTGCAGGGCAACTGGCGCGACGAGCATCTGTTTGCCCTCAAACAGGCCTTGGCCCTGATCGATGCCTATACCGCGCAGATCACCGAGTGCGATGGCAAGCTGCAACATCTGCTGGGTGCTCTGAAGGGCCACGAGTTGCCAGACGCTGGCCTGGGCGCTCCCAAACGCGGCACACCGGCCAAGAACTCGGTGCACTTTGATGCGCGTACCTCGCTATTTGAGGCCAGCGGGGTCGATCTGACGCGCATACCCGGCATTGATACCAGCACCGCGTTGAAGGTCATCAGCGAGATTGGCGTTGATCTGGCGCGCTTTCCCAGCGTGAAGCACTTCACGTCCTGGCTGGGCTTGTGTCCGGGCACCAAGATTTCGGGCGGCAAGGTGCTTTCAAGCGCTACCAAGCCCTGCGCCAACCGGGCTGCCCAGGCCTTGCGCATGGCCGCGCAGGCACTGCGCAAGAGTCAAACCGCACTGGGTGCGCATCACCGTCGGTTGTGTTCGCGCATGGATAAACCCAAGGCCATCACGGCCAGTGCTCACAAGCTGGCACGGCTGGTGTATTTCATGCTGACCAGGGGTCAGGCCTTTGTCGAAGCTGGCCAGGATGAATATGAGGAGCGCTACCGCCAAAGAGTGGTGCAAAATCTGACTCGCCGGGCTCACCAATTGGGCTTTCACCTTACACCACAGGGAGCCTCTTCAGCATGAAGTCCAACATTCGATTTCTCAGGGCTGCGGGGGAAGTTTCTTAAGAGGGCGGTGTGCAGAACAGCCACCCAGCAGCGCACGTTGAAAGGCCGCCATTTCGCTTGCCTGAATCGGTTCATGCGGTGATAGCGCCGACTTGACGGCTGACTCCGACACAACGGGCGCTGCCAGCGAATGGGACATAGACCTGCTCACGGCTGGCACTTCACTGAGGCGCCAGTACACGGCAGAAACCATGATTTCAAAACGTACTTTGGCATTTTGCATAATCAGCGCTTCCATTTCACCCAGTTGGGAGACATATCACCCACCACCCTGGTCAGATCCATCATGACCAGAAACTCACTGCCCAGCCGGTCGAGGGAAATCACCTTGAATTTATAGCTGGCGGACAATACGCCGGCCCGGGTCATGGCCCCGAATGGCGACATACAGCTGCTAACGGCAGGCATGGCGTTTGACCTTACGCTCGTCTTGCCGATTGCCAGCCCGCGGTACGAGGCGCTGAGGCAGGGAAACTAACAACTTTTCGCGGCCTACAAGGGTATGTTTTGCCTGAAGATTGTCAACGTAATTCTATTTATAATTCATTGATGTAATAATACCTCTCCATCAACATAGATTGAGAAAGCCATGTCACGTCCTGCCAGTGGAGACGCTGAAGTTTTGATGAATGCCCGTCAGGCAATAGCTTCAGCCCAGACGGTGGAGCAGTTGCGCCAGGCACAGGCTGTTGTGTTGCCGCTGGACTATGGGCTAAGTCTTGCCGACACGGCCCAGGTTATTGGTGTCTCACCGGGCTGGGCCTGTCAATTGCGCCGCCGGTTCATGCATGGCCAGATAGCAGGATCGCCCGATGCGCCCACTGCGGGCGGACGCAAACGCCAGAACATGAGCTTGCAAGAAGAGTGCGAGTTTTTAGCTCCTTTTTTCGATCTGGTCGCCGCTGGTGGCGTGCTCGTTGTAGGTCAGATCAAAGCGGCGCTGGACAAGCGCTTGGGCCGTGAGGTGGCGCTCGCGTCAGCCTACAACCTGCTGCATAGACACGACTGGAGAAAACTCGCATCCGACAAACGCCATCCGCAAAGTGCCCCCCAGGCTCAGGACGGTTGGAAAAAAAACTCCCCCAAACGCTTGTCCAAATCCGCAAGGACTGGGCGCCAGGCAACACCCTCAAGCTGATGGATCAGGACGAGGGCGCGCTTTGGGCGCATCTCGAACGTGCGTCGGTGTTGGGCCTCCCAAGCCATTAGGCCCGGTTTGCCAGGCCATGCTGACGCACGAATACACCTACGCCTATGGCGCGGTGGATGTCTGTACTGGCCAGTTCGACTGGCCTGATATTGCCGCACGTCAACACCGAGTGCATGCAACTATTTCCGAATGAGGTCTCGGCACGTCACCCCGATGAGCGCATTGTGATGGTGATTGATGGTGCAGGCTGGCACCGTAGCGACAAGCTCAAAGCACTGGCGAACATTTATCTGCTCAAACTATCCCCCCGCATGCGCCGGAACTCAACCCGATTGAGCACGTTCGGGATGAGCTGCGCGAGAAGTTCTTTCATAACCGGGTATTCAACAGCCTTTACGCATTAAAGGATCACCTGGCGAAGGCGCTGAAAACTATGGAACTTGACCTCAATAAGTCTGTGGGCGATTTTCGTTTATTCGGCAGGTTTGGCTATCAGTCAATGCATCAAGTGATTGACACTTTTGTTCGGAAAAATTCACCCAGACAATGCCTTAGATGGTTTACCTGACAGAATTAATCGATATAACACTGTCCCGCTTATTGGGGCCTGAGCAAAATTCAAACGACCCCGGGTTTTCTGCTGCGCATCAGGTGACTGCCGCCCGCTTGGGGCGAATGCACAGGCGTTTGGCCAGCACGGAGCCCAGAGCCAGGGTGAGTTCCAGCGCGATAGGGCTATGACGGCTGGCCAGTTCCCTGAAACGCATCGGCGTCAGGCACCACAGTTTGCACTGGGTTGAAGCATGCACCGTGGCCCTGCGCGGCTGCTGAGAAAAAAATGAACCTTCGCCCAATACCGTTCCCGGGCCGACCAGCGCCATTCGAATGCGCGCTTTTTCGTCTTCATAGTGGGCACTCAAACTTCCACTTTCAATGAAATACAAGGTGGAATCATTGGCCCCTTGCTCCATCAAAATCTGGCCACTATTCAAGGAAAAAGGTAGCATGAAAGCGCCCAAAATATCCCAGTGGGGTGAGCTGAACTGACATTGCAAGGCATCACTGGCTTGGCAGTGGGTGATAGCCTGAGCCAAGCCCTTGATGTCAAAGCGTATCGCGGAGGGGAGTGGTGCGTTCATGATGGGGAAGATACCCCTACGCCCCAAGCGCAACAAGTTCATTTAACTATTGATTACATCTAATACAATAGCAATGTGCTTTTATCATTAATCTGAGGCATGAAATTTATTTTTTCCTCCTTCGGATCGATCGCTTCATTCAAAAAAGACTTTATTTTCCAATACAGAACCTGGAAAAAATTTCCCCCAACAAATCGTCGGCACCAAAGGCCCCTGTAATTGCGCTCAGATGTAACTGTGCCTGACGCAAATCTTCAGCCAGCAAGTCCAGCGCGGGTCTTGACGAATGTAACTTATCGTAAGCAGTAACAAGCTGGGTTTGTACGCTGTATAGCGCCCTTAGATGACGTTCACGCGCCATGAAAACGCCTTCAGGAGCAGCTTGCCAGCCCACAACCTGCAGCAGCTGCTCGCGTAGCGCTGGCAAGCCTGCACCCGTTTTGGCAGAAATCAGGACACCGCCACTCACCGTATGCAGCACTTCCGGGCTGGCCATGTCGGATTTGTTCCAGACATCGATGATGGGCGTATTTTTTGGAAGTTTTTGGGCTAATACGCTTGCCAGACGGGCGTCATCAGCTATGTAATCAATAGCATCCAGGGTCTGGTCCGCCGTACCCTGCCGGATCAGATCATGCAAAAACAGGACCGCATCGGCACTTTCAATTTCGGTCCAGGCACGCTTTACGCCGATCTTTTCGACCTCATCGAGTGCCTCGCGCAAACCGGCCGTGTCAACCACGTGCAGCGGCACGCCTTCGATCTGGATCAGCTGCGAAACCTTGTCGCGCGTGGTGCCGGCTATTGGCGTGACGATGGCCAGCTCGGCGCCGGCCAGCGCATTGAGCAGCGAACTCTTGCCGACATTGGGCTGCCCGGCAATCACCACCTTGATGCCCTCACGCAAAATCGCTCCCTGGGTAGCGCGCTGCATCACGCTGGCCAGGGTGCTTTGTAAGCGCAGCAACTGGCCTTGCGCATCGGCCTGCTGCAGAAAATCAATGTCTTCTTCAGGAAAATCCAGCGTCGCCTCGACCAGCATGCGCAAATGAATCAGCTGCTCGAGCAGCATGTTGACCGCCTGCGAGAACTCGCCTGACATCGAGCGGGCCGCCGAGCGCGCTGCGGTTTCGGTGCTGGCATCAATCAGGTCGGCAATGCCTTCGGCCTGGGCCAGGTCGATCTTGTCATTGAGAAAAGCCCGCTCGGTAAATTCGCCGGGCTGCGCGACCCGCAGTTCGGGTAGCCAGGACTGGCCGGTAGCCGGATTAAGCTCGCTGCCCGCTTCCAGGCAACGCGCCAGCAGCAGCTGGAGCACGATCGGGCCGCCGTGCGCCTGCAACTCCAGCACATCTTCGCCGGTATAGGAATGCGGTGCGGGGAAATAAATCGCCAGGCCCTGGTCAATCACCTGGCCCTCTGCATCGCGAAAAGGCAGGTAGGTCGCCTGACGGGGCGAGAGTGCGCGGCTGCAGATGGCAGCAATCACTGGCGCCAGATGCTGGCCGGAAATGCGGACAATGCCCACCGCGCCGCGACCGGGCGCGGTTGCGATGGCCACGATGGGATGATGACTACGGGCCAGCATGGGAAAGCACCATGTTAAAGGGCCGCTGAGCGGCCCTTTTATTACTTGAACTTCGGCAGGTTGAACTGCGGCGGTACGCCCATCCGGGTATTGATGACCCACTGCTGGGTAATTGACAGGATATTGTTGGTGATCCAGTACAGCACCAGACCAGCCGGAAAGAAAAAGAACATCACGCTAAAAATCAGTGGCATGAACCACATCAGCTTGGCCTGCATCGGATCGGGCGGTGCGGGATTAAGCGCCGTCTGCAGCATGGTGGTCAAAGCCATCACGACCGGCAGGATGAAATACGGGTCAGGCGAAGACAAGTCCCTGATCCACAACATCCACGGTGCGTTGCGCATCTCGACACTGGACAGCAGCACCCAGTACAGCGCAATGAACACCGGAATCTGGATCATGATGGGGAAGCAGCCACCCATCGGGTTGACCTTTTCCTCACGGTAGATTTTCATCATCGCCTGCTGCATTTCCTGCGGCTTGTCTTTCAGGCGCTCACGCATTTCAGTGATCTTGGGATTGATCGCCTTCATCTTGGCCATGCTGGCATACGCCTTGGCATTGAGCCAGTAAAACGCGATTTTCAGCAGCAGCACCAGCGCCACGATCGACCAGCCCCAGTTCTGGATGAAGCTGTGCAATTTGTCGAGCAGCCAGTACAGCGGCTTGGCCAGAATGGTGAGCCAGCCGTAGTCTTTCACCAGTTCCAGGCCAGGGGCAAGTGCTTCGAGGACTTTTTCTTCCTGGGGACCGACGAAAAACTTGGAATCAATGGTTTTGGTGGCCCCCGGCGCAATCGCTTCCAGTGGCGTGATCATGCCCACGGCGTACAGGTTGGTGTCCACCTTGCGCAAAAACAGGTCGCGTTTCAGACCATCGGGCAATATCCAAGCCGATGCAAAGTAATGCTGCACCATCGCCACATAACCATTGGTCGCCTGCTTTTCCACATCGACCTTGTTGTTTTCAATGTCCTTGAATTCAACTTTCTGGTATTTCTTGGCTTCAGTGTAGATCGCCGGGCCGGTAAAAGTCGAATAGAACGACGATTCGCCGGGCGGCTTGTTGCCGTCGCGGACCAGTTGCAGGTAGAGCTGAGGGGCGACTGGCGTACTGCCGGTGTTGATGACCTCATGGCGCACCGCCATGTCGTAAGCGCCGCGCTTGATGGTGTAGGTTTTGACCAGTTTGACGCCGCCGATGTCGGACGACTCGAATTTGACCTGCAACTCGTTCTGACCTTCCTTGAGCATACGCTCACCCGGGACCAGCGCCATCAGCGTTTTGTGAGTCGGGAAAGTGCCGCCAGTGCTCCCTGCAACGAGGCCGGTTTGCGCCACATAGACACGGTTGCTGCTTTCATCCAGCAGCACAAAGCCCTGGTCCTTATGCTGCTGGTCCTTGTACTTGTTGAAGGCCGTGTGAACCAGGGTTCCGCCTTCGCTGTCAAAGGTCAGGGAAAGCACATCAGTGTTGACGACCACGCGCTCTTTGGCGGCTGAAAGCGTGGTGGAAGGAGCGCCTGCAGGCACCGCACCGGGCAAGCCCGGGCTCTCGCTGGCAGGTGACGAGGGGACCGCACCACTGCTGGATGCCGAGGCAGCAGTACTGGGCGCTTTGGCAATCTGCGTGCTTGAGGGGAAAAAGGTGGCCTTGTGACCGTTAAAGACCTGCCACTGGTCCCACAACAGAACCATGGAGAAACCAAAAATCACCCACAAGATGGTGCGGCGGATGTCGTTCATGACGGCGTCTTTTTAGAAGGAATGGAAGCCGCTGGCGTAAGCAGACGGCTGAAAAAAGAAGCAGGGTTGAGAGGCGGTACCGGATCATGTCCACCCTCACACCAAGGCTGGCAACGCGCCACACGGCGCAGCGTCAAGTAGCTTCCCATGACCGCGCCGTATTGATGCAGCGCTTGCAGTGAATAGACTGAGCAACTGGGTTCAAACCGGCAAGCCGAACCCAGCCAGGGACTAAGCAATAAACGGTAACCTTTGACAAGAAAGATCAGCGCCGTTTGCGGCAAGCGCATCAATGCAGCGGTCAGCGTTTTCATGGCTCTTTTGCTCCTGCGTGCATCAACACTTGCAGTTCGGCACGCACTGCCTGCTTGAGTTGCACAGAGGTGGCACTCACAAATTCCGTGTGGGAAAACCCGCGTCGCAGGCGAACGACAAACGCGGCCTGTGGATACTGCTGCGAAAAATCGGCGCTCACGGAATAGATTTGCCTCTTGATAACGTTGCGTGTAACAGCACGTTTTGCCCAGCGTTTGGGAACCATGGCACCAATCCACATAGCCTGTACACGGAAAAGCACTGGTGCATCGGCCAGTCTGCCAGGTCGCGTTGCTACAGGCTTTGCGCCCAGTACATTACGGTGCAAAGCAAAATGCGTTGTTTTTGCAACAATAACGCCGGCCAGAACTGACTGGAACTGAGGTCGGGTTTTAAGCCGCTGCACTAGCGCCCAACGTCAGATCAAGAGCAACAAAGTGCAATAAAAAGGGGCTTATACAGCCAGGCGCTTGCGGCCTTTGGCGCGACGTGCAGCAATCACTGCGCGGCCGCCACGTGTTTTCATGCGTGTCAGAAAACCGTGCGTACGAGCGCGCTTGACTTTGGAAGGTTGGTAGGTGCGTTTCATGATAAATCCTGCTAGCCCTATCGGGCTTGTTACTGGGCTGTCAGCTGTGAAGCTTTAATTGGCGATTCGAAAGATCCTGGCGGCCGTACAACACAACCAACTGGCAGTCTTAGCGACTGGCAGCCCACCTGCAGCAACTTGGCAGATGAATTCACCAGGGAATCAACAAGCAAGGCTACGCAGGCAGCCTCAAGCCGCTACGAATCGGGAAAACCCGTGATTATCACAGATTTCTCAATACAAGCAGAAAAGTTAATCCCTTTCATTACAGGAACTGGCTGCTATGCGGCTAAGAAAGAGATGCATGGGATTGGCAGGATTCCGAAAAATGAGGTTCTGAAGAATTGGGCGCGCAACTGCAGCGGTCCAAAGCGGTTGTCAATCTGAATGCCGAGCCCTCAGGCAGCCAAAGAAATTTTATGGCAGTCAAATTCATCATTTCTCATTGGGACTCAGGCTGTTGATGCGGGGGCAGGCATCAATTTTCGCATCAAAAAGTCACAACGCTGACTCTAAAGAGCCGCTAGAAATCAGGTGTATTTAAAAGACAAAAGGGGGAAATGAGCCGCTGTGCTTGATGTTTTTGGCAAGGATTGCTGTTTCCAGGTTTATCTTTAATTCTTTAATTCAATTTAGTAGCAGTAGTAAAGGACGCTATTTTCTGTGGACAGCATCACTTTTTCCTTACAAATCAAGCACTTGGCGTTTGTTTAACCTTGTGTTCAGGCGCCATGCAAGCCTCTTGTGCGTTATGAACAACTTTCAATTTTCATCAACCTCTGTGGATAAGTCACTGGTTGTTCAAAAGTTATCCCCAGGTTTTAGCGTTAACCCGACTCCTGTACCAAAAGAAAAAAAGCGGGATAAAATTTTTGTTTGAATCATGGCGGGTAAATTCCTCGCCCCTTGGGGCCACTCCGGTCTTGTTTTAGACCAGGATCAAATGCAATGCCTCTGCAACACCTTCAGGACTGCAGATAATTTTCCTCGGCAGGCAGCTTGAAAAGGAAGCCCTTAACTTGTGGATAACTGACTACCCCGACTACAATTACGGGTGTTTAAAATTAACAATATCCACAAGCAGCCTGGGGTTGTCATGCACCCACATGAGGAACAAAAATCATCATGAGTGAGGGGGCTTTGCCTGGACCAGGCCATGACTTGTGGCAAACCTGCGTTGACCACCTGGCGCAGGAACTGCCTGAGCAGCAGTTCAACACCTGGATCCGTCCACTGGTCGTTATCGTCGCACCTGATTTGTCGAAAGTAACAGTCCAGGTAGGCAATCGGTTCAAACTGGACTGGGTACGCGCCCAGTATGCGGCCCGCATTGCTGCCCTGTTTGAAAAAGTGTCAGGTCAGCGAATTCCTATCGAGCTGGCGCTCGCTCCCCGGGAAACTCCTGCCAAGTCAGAGCTCTTGATCCGCAAGTTTGATGATGTGGGGACTTCGGAACCGGTCATTAGCGCAGCGCCTGAAGAAGTGGCTGGCGCAACGTTCAAAAATCGGCTCAATTCTGCGCTTACCTTTGATACCCTGATCGAAGGCACAGCCAATCGTATGGGGCGGGCCGCGGCGCTGCATGTGGCCAGCAGTCTGGGACAACTCTACAACCCGCTTTTTATCTATGGCGGCGTCGGTTTGGGAAAAACCCATTTGATGCACGCCATCGGCAACAAGCTGATGGCTGACAATCCGGCGGCCAAAGTTCTCTACATTCATGCCGAGCAGTTTGTCTCGGATGTGGTGAAAGCCTACCAGCGCAAGACTTTTGACGAGTTCAAGGAGCGGTATCACTCGCTCGATTTGTTGCTGATTGACGATGTGCAGTTTTTAGCCAACAAAGACCGCACCCAGGAAGAGTTTTTCAATGCCTTCGAGGCCTTGCTGACGAAAAAGTCGCACATTGTGATGACCAGCGACACCTATCCGAAAGGCTTGACGGACATTCATGAGCGCCTGGTATCGCGCTTTGATTCAGGCCTGACCGTGGCCATCGAGCCGCCTGAACTGGAGATGCGCGTTGCCATCCTGATTCGCAAGGCGGATGTCGAGGGCGCCGTCATGCCGGAAGAAGTGGCGTTTTTTGTCGCCAAAAATGTCCGCTCCAACGTACGCGAACTGGAAGGCGCACTGCGCAAGATACTGGCTTATTCACGCTTCAACCACAAGGAAATTTCCATCCAGTTGGCCCGCGAAGCCCTGCGTGACCTGCTGTCGATCCAGAACCGGCAGATTTCCGTGGAGAACATCCAGAAGACGGTGGCCGACTATTACAAGATCAAGGTCGCCGACATGTATTCCAAGAAGCGGCCTGCCAGCATTGCCAGGCCGCGGCAGATTGCCATGTATCTGGCCAAGGAACTGACGCAAAAGAGCCTGCCCGAGATCGGCGAGCTGTTTGGCGGACGCGACCACACCACTGTGCTGCACGCAGTACGGAAAATGGCTGCCGAGCGCCAGTTGATGACCGAACTCAATCAACAGCTTCATGTGCTGGAGCAAACGCTCAAAGGTTGAAAATAAGGGTTTTTTGCTTTTCAGCATCGCAATGGCGCGACTTTTAAATCTGGGGACAACTTTTTAACAACTCATGACTTATCCACAGAAGCAGATGACAATTGAAAGTTGTTCATAACGCACAAGTGGCTTGCATGGCGCCTGAACACAAGGTTAAACAAACGCCAAGTGCTTGATTGGTAAGGAAAAAGTGATGCTGTCCACAGAAAATCGCGTCCTTTACTACTGCTACTAAATTGAATTAAAGAATTAAAGATAAAGACAGAGGAAAACATGATCGTTCTGAAAGCCACGCAAGATAAGTTTTTAGGGGTACTGCAATCGGTTGCGGGCATTGTGGAGCGCAGGCACACTTTGCCGATTCTGGCCAATGTGCTGATTCGCAAGACAGGCGCGCAACTGCAGTTCACGACGAGCGATCTGGAAATCCAGATTCGCACCACTGCCGAACTTGATGGAGATGAAGGTAACTTCACCACCACGGTAGGCGCCCGCAAGCTCATCGACGTCCTGCGTTCCATGCCGAGCGACCAGACCGTGTTGCTGGAGTCGGCGCAGAACAAGCTGATTTTGAAAGGCGGCAAGAGCCGCTTCACGCTGCAGACCCTGCCCGCCGAAGACTTTCCGCTGGTTCAGGAAGCGGCCAGCTTTGGTCCCACTTTCTCGGTGCCGCAAAAAGTGCTCAAGGAACTGCTGAATCAGGTGTCGTTTGCCATGGCGGTGCATGACATCCGCTACTACCTCAACGGCATTTTGTTTGTCGCTGAAGGCAAGCAACTGAGTCTGGTGGCTACCGATGGTCACCGGCTCGCGTTTTCGTCGGCCATGCTTGATGTTGAAGTGCCCAAGCAGGAAGTCATTTTGCCGCGCAAGACGGTGCTGGAAATGCAGCGCCTGCTCAGCGACAAGGAAGGCGCGATCGAGATGCAGTTTGCCGGCAACCAGGCCAAGTTCAGCTTTGAAGGCATGGAGTTTGTGACCAAGCTGGTCGAAGGAAAATTTCCTGACTACAACCGGGTGATTCCGCGCAACCATAAAAACATCATCACGCTGGGCCGCGCGCCCCTGCTGGCCAGTCTGCAGCGCACCGCAATTCTGACCAGTGAAAAATTCAAGGGTGTCCGGCTGAACATTGAGCCCGGCACCTTGCGCGTTGCGTCAAATAACGCCGAGCAGGAAGAAGCGGTTGATGAACTTGACATCGACTACGACGGCGACGCCATTGAAATCGGCTTTAACGTCACCTATCTGATTGATGCACTGGCCAATATGGAGCAGGACATGGTGAAAATCGAACTGGCCGACTCCAATAGTTCCGCGCTGCTCACCATTCCCGACAACGCCACCTTTAAATACGTGGTAATGCCGATGCGGATTTGAGGCGAAGAGGACGCGCAAAACGCCTGAAACGACAGACAGACCCGCGAAGCTCAGCGGGTTTGGTCATTCAAGAGATTGAAGAAATTGGGAACTGCTGGCTATGACTGAAGAAAACAAACCGAACGAAGCCGATGAGGTACGCGTCTCTGACGGTGCGGCGGGCGAAGGAAGCTCCAATTTCCAGCCCAAAATCGACACCAATCAGGCTGGCGCCTCAGAAGCGTACGGCGAAGGCTCGATCCAGATCCTGGAAGGCCTGGAAGCCGTGCGCAAGCGACCTGGCATGTACATTGGCGACACCTCGGACGGCACCGGGCTGCACCACCTGGTGTTCGAGGTGGTCGACAACTCCATCGACGAGTCGCTGGCGGGCCATTGCGACGACATCCTCGTCACCATCCATACCGACAACTCCGTCAGCGTGGTTGACAACGGCCGCGGAATTCCGACCGGCATCAAGATGGACGACAAGCACGAGCCCAAACGCTCGGCCGCTGAAATTGCCCTGACCGAACTGCATGCCGGCGGCAAGTTCAACCAGAACAGCTACAAAGTCTCAGGCGGCCTGCACGGCGTTGGTGTGAGTTGCGTGAATGCATTGTCAAAAATGCTGCGCCTGACGATTCGGCGTGATGGCAAGGTACACGTCATGGAGTTCTCCAGGGGCTTTGTGCAGAACCGCATTATCGAAACGCTGAACGGCGTTAACGGGGATGTATTGGTTTCGCCAATGAAGTTGTTGGACAACACCGACAAGCGCGGCACTGAAGTCCACTTCTTGCCAGACACCGACATCTTCAAGGAAAACAACGATTTTCATTATGAGATTTTGAGCAAGCGTCTGCGCGAACTGAGCTTTTTGAACAACGGCGTGCGGATTCGCCTGAAAGACGAACGCTCGGGCAAGGAAGACGATTTTGCCGGCGCCAACGGTGTCAAGGGTTTTGTCGAGTTCATCAACAAAGGCAAAACCGTCTTGCACCCCAATGTGTTTGCTGCCATGGGTGACCGCCAGAGCGACCAGGGAACCAACATTGGCGTCGAAGTGGCGATGCAGTGGAATAGCGGCTACAGCGAGCAGGTGCTGTGCTTCACCAACAACATTCCCCAGCGTGACGGCGGCACCCACCTGACCGGCCTGCGCGCCGCCATGACGCGTGTCATCAACAAATATATTGACGACAGCGAACTGGCCAAAAAAGCCAAGGTGGAAGTGACTGGTGACGACATGCGGGAAGGCCTTTGCTGCGTGCTGAGCGTGAAAGTGCCCGAACCGAAGTTTTCCAGCCAGACCAAGGACAAGCTTGTGTCCAGCGAAGTGCGCGGCCCGGTCGAAGACATTGTGAGCCGGCTGCTCAACGACTATTTGCAGGAGCGCCCGAACGACGCCAAAATCATCGTCGGCAAAATCATCGAAGCGGCCAGAGCCCGCGAAGCCGCCCGCAAGGCGCGCGACATGACGCGCCGCAAGGGCGTGCTTGACGGCATGGGCCTGCCCGGCAAGCTGGCCGACTGCCAGGAAAAAGACCCCGCAATGTGCGAGATTTACCTGGTCGAGGGAGATTCGGCTGGCGGTTCAGCCAAACAGGGCCGCGACCGCAAATTTCAGGCGATTTTGCCGCTGCGCGGCAAGATTTTGAACGTTGAAAAAGCCCGTTATGAAAAGTTGCTGACCAGCAACGAAATCCTGATCCTCATCACGGCGCTGGGCACTGGCATTGGCAAGGGCGGCGGCATTGGCGGAACGCCCGGTGCCGACGACTTCAACGTCGCCAAGCTGCGTTACCACCGCATCATCATCATGACCGATGCCGACGTGGACGGAGCGCACATCCGGACACTGTTGCTCACCTTCTTTTACCGTCAGATGCCCGAACTGGTCGAGCGCGGCCACATCTACATTGCACAGCCGCCGCTGTACAAGGTCAAGGCTGGCAAGGAAGAGCAGTACCTGAAGGACACGGCGGCGCTTGACGCCTTCTTGCTGCGCGTTGCGATAAAAGACGCGTCTGTGCAAACTGGCGCCGATGAAGCCGCAGTGCTGGCAGGCGATACGCTGGCCGAGCTGGCGCGTAAACACCAGCTGGCCGAATCAGTGATCAACCGTCTGCGCGGCTTCATGGATGCCGAAGCCCTGCGCGCCATTGCCGACGGCGTATCGCTGAACCTGGACACCGTGGCCGATGCCGAAGCTTCTGCGGCCTTGTTGCAAGTCAAGCTGCGCGAACTCAACACCACCGGCATTGCCGCGGAAGTGGCGGGCGAGTTTGACGTTCGCAGCGACAAGCCGATTCTGCGTATCAGCCGCCGCCATCACGGCAATGTGAAAAGCAGTGTGCTGACGCAGGATTTTGTTCATGGCGCCGACTATGCCACCCTGGCCGAAGCCGCCGCCACGTTCAAGGACCTGATCAGCGAAGGCGCGAAAGTCATGCGCGGCGAAGGCGAACGGCGCAAGGAAGAAAAGATCAGCGACTTTCGCCAGGCCATGCGCTGGCTCATCGCTCAGGCAGAAAACGCCACTGCACGCCAGCGCTACAAAGGTCTGGGCGAGATGAACCCGGTCCAGTTATGGGAAACCACCATGGATCCAAAAGTTCGCCGGCTGCTCAGGGTGCAGATTGATGACGCGATCGAAGCCGACCGCGTGTTCACGATGCTGATGGGCGACGAGGTCGAGCCGCGCCGTGAATTCATTGAACAGAATGCGTTGCGGGCCGGAAATATCGATACTTGAAGGCGAATTACTGGCGCTGAAGTGCCAGTCTGTGCAGACAAAAGCCTGACGCGCCCTTGCGTTTCCCATGAG
>JAYWDL010000178.1:0-5626 GCA_043779865.1 Polaromonas sp. | reverse complement strand
CGATAAATCGTCCACAAAAAAACCTGCACCGGCAGGCTCGCAAAGATCCGCCGGTGCAGGTGATGGACGTGCAGCGATGCTGGCGCGTCAGGCTTTCAAGCCGATTCAGCCTTTGTGGTGCATTCCGCCTTCATGGTGACCGCGGCCATCATGCTGGCCCATTTTCCTGTGCTCGGCATCAAAGGTTTTTTGCTGCTCGGGGCTCAAAGCCGCGTAAAAAGCTTTGGTCGCTTCGCCGCGTTTGTCCATGGCTGCATTCATCTCGGTCATGCGCTGGGTTCGCATGGAGCGCATTTTGTCGATGCGCTCGGGCGTGGTGAGCTTGTCGAACTCGGCGCGCTGCTCGGGCGTGGGACGCTGGCCCATGTTTGCAGGCGGCTGCATCGCGGTGGTGTAGCTGGTCCATGCGCCTTCCTGCGCCGGCGTGATTTTAAGTTTTGCTTTCAGCTCGGCCTGGCGCTTGGCGATCCAGGCCTGCATTTTGGCGGGGTCGTGACGGCCCATGTGCTGGTCATGCCCGGCGGTGGCCTGGCTGGCAGCAGCTGGAGCGGTTGAGGGCGTACCCTGCGCCATCACGCTGCTACCCGCCATGGCGAGCAGGCCGGCGAGAACGAGGCTGTTCAAAGATACTTGTGGTTTAAAGACGGATTTCATGAGTACTTCCTTGTTAAAAAAACCTGATTGAAAATCAAAGCTTGATGCCGAACTGCGGTCAGGCCCAATGGGCTTCAAGTTGAAAACAAGTATCGCCAGTTTGTGTATAGGGCCCATTGCCAGCGCGTGATGGTTTGTAAAGTTTGGCAAGGCCCTACTACCGTAATGCCAATCTGGTCTAATGCCTGCGGGTAAACCCGACGTTAATATTTTCCGGTCTTTCATGAAATTCATTGCGCCTCAACTGGTCACTGAAAAAAACCGGCCTGCCTTTAGCTGGGTCGATGGGGTGGTTCTGCTCGCCGTGTTGGGCTTGCTGTGGAGCGCCCTGCATTTTGGCCGCGGCATGCTGGTGGCGTTTGATCCGGCCGGTGTTCCCGAACTGGATTTTTCAACTGGCCAGATTCCCTATTACGCTGGCCGCACACTCCTGCGAATGTGGATTGCCTTTGGCTTTTCGCTTTTCTTTGCGGTTTTCCTAGGCTATCTGGCGGCCAAAAACCGCGCGGCGCGTGCCCTTATTCTTCCGGCGCTGGATGTTTTGCAATCGGTGCCTGTGCTGGGCTTTTTGTCTGCGACAGTCGCCGGCTTCATGGCGCTTTTTCCGGGCAGCCTGCTGGGTGTGGAATGCGCGTCGATCTTTGCGATATTCACCGGCCAGGTCTGGAACATGGCCTTTGGTTTTTACCATTCGATGGTAACCATTCCCGGCGACATGCAGGAGGCGGCATCGACCTACGGCCTGAGTCGCTGGCAGCGTTTCAGGACGGTCGAGTTACCCGCTTCCGCCCACAGCCTGATCTGGAATTCGATGATGTCGTTTGGCGGCGGCTGGTTTTTTGTGGCCCAAAGCGAAGCCATCAGCGTGATGAACAAGGACATCAAGCTGCCGGGACTGGGCTCCTACATGGCCAGCGCCATCGAGAAGGGCGACAACCACGCAGCCCTGCTGGCGGTCATCGCCATGTTGACGCTGATTCTGGCCAGCGACCAGCTGGTCTGGCGCCCGCTGCTGGCCTGGGCGGACAAATTCAAGATTGAACTCACCGAGTCGGGCCTGCCGCCGACCTCCTGGGTCTACAAGCTGCTGCGGGGTGCCTATCTTTTTACCTGGCTTCAGTTGCGTGTCTGGCAACCCCTGACTGACGCCATGCAACCCGTATTGCAAGGGCTTAAGCCTGAGAAAAGCCGGATTTTGCGCAGCGGCGTGAACTGGCCGCTTCGCATCAGTGGGCTGGTGATCGCCAGCTGGCTGGGTTATGAAATCATCATGGGTGTGCTTGCGGCCATTGCGGCCTTGCATGGTTCGCTCAGCCTTCCCATGCTGGGCCATATCGTCTGGCTGGGCTTTTTGACGCTGTTGCGGGTACTGGCCATGACCGTTCTGGCAACGCTGATCTGGGTGCCGATAGGCGTCTGGATCGGCTTTCAGCCAAAGGTGGCCCGCTTTGCACAGCCGCTTGCACAAATTGGTGCTTCGTTTCCTGTCAACATGACGTTCCCGATTGTCGTTGGCCTTTTCGTGGCAACCGGCACGTCGATGAACTGGGGAAGCATTTTGCTGATCGCCATGGGCACGCAGTGGTACATCCTGTTCAATGTCATTGCAGGCGCGATGGCGATTCCAAATGATCTCAAGGAAGTCGCCAGCATTTATGGTCTGCGCAAATGGTCCTTGTGGCGGACTTTGATCCTGCCCGCGATATTTCCTTACTGGGTCACAGGCGCCTGCACGGCTGCCGGTGGTGCCTGGAATGCCAGTATCGTGGCAGAACTGGCTACCTGGGGCAACACGACCCTGAAGGCGGATGGCCTGGGCGCCTTTATTGCCGAAGTTACCAAAAGCGGCGATACGCCGCTCATCATTGCCAGCATTGGCGTGATGTCTGTTTTCGTCATCTTGATGAACAAACTCGTGTGGCGACGCCTGTATGCCCATGCAGAGCGCCGCTTCAGGCTCGACTGAACATGACAAATCCGATCTCTTCAAAACAATCACTACCGGCCATCGCAGAACTTCGCGCGGTCAATAAATCGTTCATTTCCGATGGCGGGCACGAGCTGAAAGTACTGGAGCAGATTGACGTTGCCGTGCAGGAAGGAGAACTGCTTGCGCTGCTCGGCCAGTCGGGCTCGGGCAAGTCCACCATCCTGCGCTGCCTGACGGGGCTGATTGCGCCGACTTCAGGGCAGGTGCTGCACAAGGGACAGCCGCTTCGCGGCGTGAATCATGAGGCTTCGGTGGTATTTCAGACCTTTGCACTGTATCCGTGGCTCACCGTCGAGCAAAACGTGGCGGTCGGCCTGATGTCGCGCAGCGTCAGTCGCGCTGAACGCGACACTGCGATAGACCGGGCCATCGAGTTGATTGGCCTGGGGAATTACCATGCGGCTTATCCACGCGAGCTTTCAGGCGGTATGCGCCAGCGCGTCGGGATTGCCCGGGCGCTGGTGTCACAGCCCCGGCTGCTGTGTCTGGACGAAGCTTTCAGTGCGCTGGACGTGCTGACCGCCGAGAATTTGCGGCAGGAACTCATCAGCCTCTGGCGCAGCAAGGGCACTGGACTGAGTTCGATTTTCATGGTGACGCACAACATTGAAGAAGCGGTGGAGATGGCGACCCGTATCGTCGTGCTGTTTCCCAGGCCGGGCCGACTCGGACTGGTGCTGGACAACCCTTTGCCGTATCCCCGCGATACCAAAAGCCCTGAATTCCAGCGGCTGGTGAGCATCATTCATGAAAGCATCACCACCACGACGCTGCCGGACCATCCGCTGGAACCCGTGCTGCCCGGCCAGCCGGTCTCCCGTTCCCGTAACCGCATGGAGTCGATACCGCTGGTGCCGGTTGGACAAATCCTCGGCCTGTTGAGCATCCTGCACGAGTCGCCTGAACTGTCCAATATCTACGACATCTCCGACGAAATCGGCAAAGAGTTTGGTGAAACCATCGCACTGGTCAAGGCGGCCGAGATTCTGGAGCTGATCGACACGCCGAAAGACGAAGTTCGTTTTACCGACCTGGGCCGGCGCTTTGTGGCGGCTGACGGTACTGGACGAAAAGCGATTTTTGCCGAGCAGGTGTTCAAGCTGCGGCTTTTTCACATCATCATCGCGTTGCTCAAGGAATATGAGGAAGTGCCGGCAGATCGCGTCATCAAGGACATCGGCAGTGCCTTGCCCTACGACAGCCCCGACAAGATTTTTCAGACCATGATTGCGTGGGGCAGGTACGCGGGACTGATGGATTTCAACGCCAACACGGAAATGGTCTTCGTGCCCAAAAATGAAGACAGTGCCGAAGAGGCCAGCGCCTAGCGAGGCGTCCTGGGCAGCTTTTGTCGGTGAGGGTCCGTTTGTTGGCCGCATAGGCTTGCCCCCCTCCCCGGTGGCGGCAAAGCCTGGATCAAATCATTCCCAGGCCCAGTCGGCGCGAGCCTGGCAAGCTATTGATTAAATAGCGTAATCGGCCCTGACTGGCGAGTCGGCCGACGTGTGAACAGGTCTTGCAAGCGCCGCATTGCCATGCGCTTGCGCCTTGCTTACAATGGCTTCAGCTTGTCGGGGTGCCAAAGATGTTTCGTCTTGGGCTGAGATCGCAAATGCGAGACCCGCTGAACCTGATCGGGGTCATCCCCGCGTAGGGAACAAGGCACTTGGCTCCGGCTCCCCGCAGTGGCACCTTCAGCGGCCCTTGGCGAGACTCCCGGCTCCCCAGGCAGGCACCCTCACCACCTTCTGGATATTCTGGAACTTCTGGAGATAGCCATGGCCAAAACCCGTCTTACCGTTGACACCGCTGACCTTACAAGTCGCATCACGCGAACGCCTTTTCCCGGCTCCGCGAAAATCTACATCGAGGGCTCGCGCCCCGATATCCGTGTGCCGTTTCGCGAGGTCACGCTGACCGATACGCTGGTACAGGAGGGTGCAGGTGAGCCGCGCCGCGAAGCCAACCCGCCGCTGCGCCTGTTTGACTCATCCGGTGTGTACACCGACCCTGCAGCGTCGATTGACATCACGCGCGGCTTGAGCCCTTTGCGCGGCGCGTGGATCAATGAGCGTGCTGACACTGAAGCGCTGCCCGGTATCAGCAGCGCTTATGGACGCGAACGCCTGAACGATCCAACCCTGACTGCCCTGCGAATGGCGCATGCACCCGTGCCGCGCCGCGCCAAGGCGGGCGCCAACGTCTCGCAGATGCACTATGCCCGCAAAGGCATCATCACGCCCGAGATGGAATACATCGCCATTCGCGAAAACCTGGTGCGCGCCCAGCTCGCCGAACGCCTGGCGACCGAGCGCATGCCCAAGCCCGGTCATTCGTTTGGCGCATCTATTCCAAAAGACATCACCGCTGAATTTGTTCGCGACGAAGTGGCCCGTGGCCGCGCCGTGATCCCGAACAACATCAACCACCCCGAGAGCGAGCCGATGATCATTGGCCGCAACTTCCTGATCAAGGTCAATGCCAACATCGGCAACTCGGCCGTCACCTCGTCGATTGAAGAGGAAGTGGACAAGCTGGTCTGGTCAATCCGCTGGGGCGCCGACACCGTGATGGATTTGTCCACGGGCGAGAACATCCATGAAACCCGTGAATGGATCTTGCGCAACTCGCCGGTGCCGATTGGAACGGTGCCGATTTACCAGGCACTCGAAAAGGTCAACGGCAAGGCCGAAGACCTGACGTGGGAGATTTTTCGCGATACGCTGATTGAGCAGGCCGAGCAGGGCGTGGACTATTTCACGATTCATGCCGGCGTGCGTCTGGCCTATGTCCCGCTGACGGCGAACCGGCTGACGGGGATTGTCTCGCGCGGCGGCTCCATCATGGCCAAGTGGTGTCTGTCGCACCACCGCGAAAGCTTTCTGTACGAGCGCTTTGACGAGATCTGCGAGATCATGAAAGCCTACGACGTGTGCTTCTCGCTCGGCGATGGCTTGCGGCCCGGCTCGATTGCCGACGCCA
>JAYWDL010000177.1:0-5628 GCA_043779865.1 Polaromonas sp. | reverse complement strand
GGCGGCTGGAAGCGCAGCCTGTTTGGCGACATGCATGCGTATGGCGAAGAAGGCGTGCGGTTTTATACCAAGCAAAAATCCATCATGCAGCGCTGGCCTGAGAGCATTGGCAAGGGGGCGGAGTTTGTGATGCCTACGGCGAAGTGAGGGGTTCTTCTCCGTAAACGTCTTGAGTCGCATTTGAGGCTTGTTCGCTCCGGAAGCACGCGGCAAGACACGCCCGAACGCCGGGGCCTCTCAACGCTGCGCTTTTTGAAATCGGCCCCATCGTCCGGGCATGCCTTGCCGCTTGGTGGTGTTTGGGCGGTGCGGTGGGAAATCGGCTTACGCGTGCCGCGAACCAATTTCGCGGGTACAGGTTTTTTGCTATTTTTAATGGAGCAGTCTGTGTATATCCAAAGTGGGTCAAAATCATTTTTTATTCGGGAAGTTGACATTTTATTTTGTAGCGGTTTGCAAGGTGCATTGCGTTAAGGTGTCACATGCGTCGCATCTATTTGGGTCTCGCATACGACAAGAAATGTGCCGAGCACGGGGCACTAGGAATGCTTCCCTGCGCATTTCCAGGATGTTCCAACGGGATCGTTGAAGATGAATTTGAGGAAGAGCCGCTGATCGCTGATCGAGAGGCGACCAGTTGGAGACGGCGGGAGTGGCAGTCTCCGTTTGGCGTCTACTACAGTTGGGAAAGTGGCGACCTGCCTAACTGGTTTCACGCGACTCAGACCTTCTGGAACGAGGCGATGCGACTCAAGCTGGTGCCAGAGTCTTTCCCGAGCACGGTCTACCACTACACGTCGCTGGATGGCTTCGTCGGAATTGTAGGCAGTCGATCCGTCTGGATGACTGAGTTCCGTACCTTAACGATCGGCGCGAGGTTCGGTATGGGCTGGACCTTCTCCTTGAGACCGTGAACAACTTGCTCGAAGCTACAGCCGATGCAAATGTGCACGATCTCTTGTCTACTTGGAAGGAAACAGTCGGAGGTGCCAGAAACCGCATATGTATAACATCGTTCTCAGGCGACGATGACAGTCTCAGTCAGTGGCGCGCATACGGCCCGATTGCGATTGGCTTCCCCCGCTCTCTCTCACTGCATGTGAACCAGGGTCGGCTTCAACCTGTTGAGTACCACCCAGAAACTCAGAGGAAACTCGTAGAGATCTATGTGCACCATCTAGTTTCGTCATACCAGGCCGACCTGCAGGGAAACAGGTTGGAGCGCATCCCTGACGTGTATCACAAGCTAGACCGGCTGGTTGAGTTGGCGGTCTTCTTCAAAGACCCAGCGTTTCGGGCGGAGAACGAGTATCGACTCACGTACATCGACATTCCCGAAACGTTCGAGTCGCTGGGAATCAAGAGTCCTGCGCGCTCCTTTAGGACTGCGCGCGGTAGGCTCGTGCCCTACGTCCCATCGACGGAAGTCCGTTTGTCCAAACATCGTGAGTTTCCACTGGAAATTTCCGATGTGGTGCTCGGACCGGAGAGCGATGAGTTGTTAGCGCAAGGCGTTCGAGAGTTTCTTGACGAGAATAACCTCGGAAACGTTAGCGTCCGTCGATCATTGGTTCCTTTGCGGTCGTGACCATGACACCTAAATTGGCGGTCGACACGGACGCCCTTTCGGTCGGCTGTTGCCAGCCTACTGGCCGCCGGTTACTTCTAAGTTACGCATCGGGAATCGCGGGTACGCAAGACCGGGGTCACGCAAGACCGGGGTCAGGTCTCAATACTGTTCGCTTAGGTCGATTTTCAGGGGGGTCTACCCACACCAGCGTCGATGTCGATTCTCAGAAGAGACTGACCCCAGAAAACCTCGCTGAATCAAGCACTTGGTACCCTAAGCGAACAGTATTGGGTCAGGTCTTTCATTGTCGTATCCCCACCTCATTCCACCGACTTTCACCCCACGGCTCTGCACTCGTCGCATCGCAAGACTTGCTTGCAAGAGCGCTTGAAAATTCCAACAATTAACCTGCAAGTTAATTTTTATAAAAAATCAACCAAAATTCGGCATTTTTATGACAGTATAAGCCTCTAGCTCTGCTAATTATTGAATAGTTTGCTATTAATAATGAATCAATTCAGTGAAATCAAATTCCGCTTAGCAGCGTTGCGATCAGCCAGTTGACGGCAACTTCACTGCTCTGCGTCGTCAGCATCCAACACGCGGGTTGAAACACCAGCACGCGCTGCGCTTCAGGAATGCCGGGGCTGGAGTCATCAACCTGCACAACAGTGTTTCATTGACGGGCGCGCCAACCCCAGCTCTACCTGCACGATTGGGTGGTGGATGCAAAGGGGTCAAGCTGCCAGCAGCGCGTGCGGCTTTGCAGATGCCTGCAGCCAGCCCGCAGGCCATTGAGTCGGCCCAGGCGCTCATGGTGCGAGTCGCCAGGATCGATGTGTTGTTGTGCCCGGTTTGCAGGCAAGGTCGTTTGCACATGACAGCGGTACACGCGGGCCAGGGGCGCTTGCCAGCGCCCGCTGGCCCGGTGTTGCCTCAGAGCCGGGGGCCACCTTGAGCAGCAGGCTGGGTGTGGCCAATCAGCAGGGGTTTGCGGGGCACTTTGACTGTTGTCCGGGGCTGCGTCGTGCGTTGCTGCGATCTTCACCGCTGTAGACCCACCAGCACATCGCAGCGTCGTCATGGGCCAGGTCGATTTACGCGGCAAAGACCTGATTGAGCGACACAAATGACCAAAGCCCGGTCATAATTTGTTCAAGCAGACGGGGTGCCAGCTTACAACCCCCTATGCCACCCCCATCGGCCATTCACGGCGGCGGTTCAGTCCAACAAGGTTTATCTGCCGCATATGAGTCCATCGCTTTTTGCAAACATCGTCGCGCGGCGGATAAACGCTATTCGTTAGCCGTCACGATGCGCGTTGCCGAAAAGACCATTGAGCTCAATTTCTGCGCGCAGTTCGCAGGCCTCTTTCGTTCTCTGATCATTTGGTTCGGGCTGACACAGGAACAGGAGGCTAAACTCGGGTTTGACGCATGTACGAAGGCCGGTGGGCGACTGTTCATCTTTCAATTCAAGGCGTCAAACACCATTTTGAAATCAGGTGCGCGACGTTTTGTCGCTTCTCACCAGCAGATGACAACCCTCCAAGCACAGTGCCAAGCGAAGCGAAGTGTGTTTTACGTCTTCCCAGGCGTGGGCACAACGATGGAACTAATGACCAATCCCGACCTGCTTGTGTCAAGCTGGCTCCTTGATGTGGATGGCTTGCCCAAACCTATGCCCGCCCCTACGAAGAAGGACGGAACCCTGCGGAAAAGCGGAGCGCACTACGTCGATGTTCAGCCAAACGTCGCGACCATCCACTCTGAACCAAGAGAGGCAAAACTCGTTCCGCCGCGAACATTAGCGGAGACTCAATTGGAGAATGAACCCGGTGTTTTGCCAGAGCTTGGAAGGAACTTTGAACAGTTCTGGGAGGGGCGCAGATTGTTCACGCGCAACTCCGCCGCAATGGTGCTGCTACCAAAATGACGGCTAACAAGTTGCTCGACACGGACATGCAACTGCAGGCTGCGGCTTCGCCGCGTATGTTGCGTTCCGGGCAGCGCCAACGTTGGGCCGCACGGAAGAGCAACTGCCACTGCCACTGCAGAAGTGATGCAGAGTCGTATCGTCGGCCGATGTAGAGTTGAATTTAGGCGCTGACACGCAACGTCGATGAAGCAGCCAGGCATGAATAGATTTCGGAAGTTTCTCGAACTAAGTGGGATCGCAAATAGCAACCGACATGGCGTAGACGAGCGCGCGAGCTACTTTGTCTGGTATCACACAATGGCGACTGGCCAGTTGGATGCCGATTTGCAGATAGTCTCGGAATATCTAATCGAAAGCGGAACCACTCCAGCGGACCTGCATGAGTTGTATCAAACACTCTCGGCACCAAGTCAATTGGTCGAACGCTCGCCGATCCCGGGGAGGCTTCAGATGCGAAGTGCCAGGGTGTTGGAAGAATATTTGGACCCCGTCTTCAGAACCAAGGGATTGGCGCCGCTCTACTTCTTTAGAGGTACAGACGGGCGAATCATTCGTATCGGCTCACGGAAAGAGGCACTTATGATGTGGCCTCAGCGACATTGGTTTGCAGCCTGGATTGCATTTGCTTTGGGAGTGCTTGGGGTTGTCCTGTCTTTGATCTCGCTTCTTGTTCCGCCTAGCTAGAGCCACGCAGCAAGGCATGCCCGAACGCCGGGGCCTCTCAACGCTGCGCTTTTTGAAATCGGCCCCGTCGTCCAGGCATGCCTTGCCGCTTGGTGTAGTCCGGGTGGCGGGGGCGGGGGGCCGGGTTGCATTTGTCGTGGATTCACTATGTGAGTGTCAAGTATGTTGCTATTTTTAGTGGAGCAAGTTACTTATACTCAACAAGTGTTAGCCTCATTTTTTCTTGGCGAGGTTGGCATTTCATCTTGCAGTGATTTGTAAGGTACATTTCGTGGGGCTGTAGAAGCTAGAACTTGGGACTGCGACGCACGCATAATTCAAGTAACGCGAAACCGGCGGCGCGTATTGCCGCACTTACAGAGGTACACACACATGAGACGAAACCTGGCGGTCATTGGTAGTACCTTGCTTATTGCATTCGCCGGATGTGGATCGAAGCCCGCTATCCAACAGTCGGAGTCCTATACGTTTCCTGCTGTCGGAACCGTTGCTACCGGCGGCATTGGAGATTCGCTTATCAGAGAGGACACTGGCGTCCTTATCCCCAAAGTCATGATTGTGAGCGACACGAAGATTGGCGCTCACAGATTACCCAGAGGCAGCTATGACTACTATGACGCAAACGCCATCGGCACATGGTTTATCGGCGGAGACGAGTACTTTTATCTAAGAAAAGGCGATGGTCTGATTTGTATCGATAAGACGAAAGAGTGCGCGCAAGTAGCACACACGGTGGACAAGAAGCTTAGCTCACTCAGCCCAAACGCATTTCAGCAGACACTGCTATACAACGGCAAGATTGGCACTCGAATAACTCTTGGTTATCGCGAGTTCACAAACAATCTTGCGCGCCCCGCCTTTAGCAATAACGTTGACTACGATTTGGCCGAGTCAACAGTGGTCGGGTACAAAGGTGTCAGACTTGAGGTCATAAAGGCTACAAACACTGAGATCACCTATAGAGTCTTGGCGGGGTTTGCGAAGTAGAGTGGCGGCACATCCATTTTCCTCATGCGGCTTAACCACTCATTCGAGTCGACCCCAACGGCTTGGCGCGCTATGAGCCCAGCACGGCCTTCGCTCATTTTACCTTGGGCAGGCATCACGCCAAGCCGTCATGGTTGGCTCCATTCGAACGTGACGCATCAGGGATTGAGCGTGCGTAACCCATGCATGTCAAAAGCCATTCAATTCCAAATCACGACCGGGGATCCAGCGGCTTTTCAGATGTTGGCACTGGTGCTGCCTCGTCAGGCACTTTGGCGATGTCAGAGGCATGGTGTTCCAGGTGCGTTTTCTTGCCCGGCTGAGGCGTCTTGTCTGCGCCAGGAGCGATTTCCTCTTCGTGGTGCTTCTTTTCTTGCTGTACCTTTTTGTCGTGCGCTATGTTGCGGGGGTCGGTCATGGAAATTTCTTTCGCTTAAGTAAACCTGCAT
>JAYWDL010000176.1:0-14913 GCA_043779865.1 Polaromonas sp. | reverse complement strand
TCGGTGTGGGGCTCAAAGATGGAGAAGACTTTTTCGTCATGCAAGATGCCTTCACCCTGAATGACACGCCGGTGGGTTTGATCAATTTGGCGTACGTGCGTATTCCGGTGAACGTGACCGCTGATTCCGGCAACGTGACCGGCATTCCGGCAAACGTGACCGAGGGGCGGTGTTGTGCGTTTTGATTTTATGCCGGCTTGCTTTTTCGGCTGGTTTTCCTTTCTCTGTATTGAGCTGTTGTTGATTTCATGGGCCCCTGCCAGGCCGCCGGAGGCCCCCCCTGGTCGGGCATGTACTCATGCATGACCTGCCCCCGGCGAGGGCTATGGGCGGTTTGGGTGCCAAAGGTTTTTGTTGGCTTAGGCACCGTTTCGAAATAACTTGAACACTTCAGAGCGACAACCTGAGAGAAAGCTCTTTCGTAATTGAACAGATTATTTCTTAACAGTCACTTAGTCCTACTATGTCACAAGTATGGAAACCCAGTGTTTATGCGGGCTTCCGAGGGTTGCATGAAATTGTTAAAAGTCGCCAAGTGATTGATTTCATTGAAATTTTATAAAATTAGTGACACAGTAGGACTAGGGGTGTGCTTCAAAGTCAAGTGCGGGTCCCGGCCCGGGGCGGCGATAGGGGCGTAGCCGTGGACTCGCCAGTGCCACGAGATATTGCCTGGCATATCGTTCTTTCGGTTAGCGACAAGAAAGGAGATGGTATGAATCCAGAGAGTTATCAGATCGCGCTGCTGAAGGGGGACGGCATTGGTCCTGAAGTGATCGATGCCGCAGTAACAGTGCTACAACGTGCAGGCACGGTTTATGGGAACACCCGTGATGCTGGCGGAACTGCCTCCACCGAAAAAGTGGCTGCCGCCATCGCCGCATCGATTTTCTGAATAACCAGGTGCCTTCATGAAAACAGAACTGAGTACGGTTAAAGCGATTGTCTTTGATACCTTCGACACCGTGCTTGACTGGCACGGCAGCATGACCTGGCAGATCAGTCCGCGCCATTACCTGCGCTGAGCATTTTTGAGGTCACGGTGAGTTCCCCCAACAACAGGAGACCTACATGGTTCGAACATTTTCACAAAAGCATGGCGCTGCACTTAGGCAGCGATTGATTACTGCTCTCGTTTTAGGAGCGTCCGCGCTAGCACCCCTGCCGGCGCTGGCCCAAGTCTGGCCAGGCAAGGCGCTCAGCCTGATCGTGCCCTTTCCTCCGGGCGGCACGACGGACGCACTGGCGCGCGCCGTGGGACAAGAGCTGTCGAGGAGTCTTGGCCAGCCTGTGGTGGTGGAAAACAGGCCCGGCGCGGGCGGCACGCTGGGCGCGGCCTTCGTGGCCAAGTCAAAAGACGACGGCTACACGTTGCTGATGGGCTCGGTGCACGACACCATCGCCACCAGCGTGTACCGCAAGCTCTCTTACGACTTCCAGAAGGACTTCGCGCCCGTCACTACCGTAGCGCTGGTGCCCAACGTAGTGGTCGTCAACCCGAATGTGCCGGCGAAGAACGTAAAAGAGTTGCTCGCGCTGGCCAAAGCCGCCCCGCGCACGCTGGCCTATGGGTCGGCTGGCAGCGGCACTGCCCATCACCTGATCGGTGCGCAGTTCGAGAGCATGGGTGGGGTGGAGCTCCTGCATGTACCTTACAAGGGTAGCGGGCCGATGGGCATAGACCTGCTGGGCGGGCAGATCGCGATGTCGTTTGACACCATCACGCCGGTGCTGCCGCACATCAAGGCGGGAAAGCTGCGGGCGCTGGCGGTGACCACCGGCAAGCGCTCCCCGGCGCTGCCGGATGTGCCCACGCTGGATGAGTCGGGCCTCAAGGGATTCAACCTGGGCACCTGGTTTGGCGTGTTGGCGCCTGCTGGAACGCCGAAAGAGATCGTGACGCGCCTGAACACCGAGCTGGTGAAGATCATCAATTCGCCGGACTTCCGCAAGAAGATGGAAGATATCGGCGCCGAGCCTGTCGGCAATACGCCCGAGCAGATGGCTCGGCAGATCAAAGACGATACAGACCGCTTCGCCAAATTGGTGAAGGACGCCAAGGTTGCTATCGATTGACGTTTTTCAAGATGGAAGGGCTGTCTGCTTGCGGGAAATTGGACCGGCTGTGGCAGGTACTGGGCTAAAACGGCAAACCTGTCTTCGCGCCTGTTCTTAATCTTCTAAGCAACAATGCCAAGAAGGCAAAATGGACAAATTGCAGTTGGTGTTGAGCAGGGGCTTACGGTTCTTGTATAGGCGCCTGCATTTCTCCAGCCAGGCAAAAGACCGCTCCACGACCCAGCGCTGGGGTAGCACGGCAAAGGTATGCAGATCACTGCAGATCACTGCGTCTGGCCACTTGTACCGAGGCGCTCAGCGCTTGCCGGGTAGCCTGTGCGAACGGCTTGGCGGTGTAACCGCCATCGACCAGAACACTCTTGCCGCACGAAAGATGGGACAGGCATTGCTGAGCAGCTTGCAAGGCACCCTTGCGGTCAGTGACATCGGCCGTTATGACGGCTACTGCTGCATGAGGCAGGGCTTAAGTAGCAGCCACAATATGGCGCTTAATGCCCGAGACCTTTTTGCCTGCGTCCTAGGCTCTGTTGACGTAAGCTTTTTCATTGGCCGCCGGTACACCACGAAGCTGACCAGCGTGATCAGCACAATGCCCAACCCGGACCAGATGGCATAGGCAATGCCCGTCGGGACGCTTCTCAGGATGATGGTCAGGAAATAAAAGGCGATTGCATAACCAGCTACAGCAATCACCGACGGCAGCAGGCGCGTGAAGCTGTCGCTGGCTTTCAATGCCATGGTGGCAGTGACCTCGGCAACGATGGCGATGCCCAAAGCGAGATAAGCATTCATGCTTCGCGCTTTCTGTTGTTCAGGGGATGAAGAATGATTTTAGGAGGGACTTGCACGGCACAATCCGGGTGGAGGCACTACATGACCATACCAACATTCAATTTCATTTCTGAGGCCAGTGCGCAGCCTCGGCAGTTTCTCGAATATTTGTTCCAGGCGGCAGTAACGCGGGCCTTGCCGCTGGCCAACACAGCCCGGTATTTGCCTGAACCGCCAACGCCTGAAAGCGGCGGCCGCACGATCGTGATTGGTGCGGGCAAGGCGGGTGGGGCAATGGCGCAGGCGGTGGAAGCGTTTTGGCCGGCCGAGGCACCGCTCGAAGGCCTCGTTGTGACGCGTTACCGCCATATCCCGCCGCGACCTGATGGGTTGCTGCAGCGCATTGAAGTGGTCGAAGCTGCACATCCGGTGCCCGATGCAGCGGGCTTGGCGGCTGCGCAACGCATTCTGGCCATGTTGGAACGATTGACAGAGAACGACCTGGTGCTGTGCCTGATATCGGGCGGCGGCTCGTCGCTGCTCACCTTGCCAGCAGAAGGGTTGAGCCTGGAGGAAAAACAGCATATCAACAAGGCGCTTCTCAACAGCGGCGCCAATATTGCCGAGATGAACTGCGTTCGCAAGCACCTCTCGCGTATCAAGGGCGGTCGGCTCGCCGCAGCTTGCGCGCCGGCCCGCGTCGTGACGCTCACCATCAGCGACGTGCCGGGCGACGACCCGTCGATCATCGCCAGCGGCCCGACCGTGCCGGATGCGAGCAGCTGCGCCGATGCGGTCGCCATTCTCCAGCGCTATGGGATCGAGGTGCCCGGCGCCATCATGAGTCTGCTGGAGCAGGGCGCGCTTGAAACGCCCAAGCCCGGCGACCCGGCCTTTAACGGACATGAAGTCCACCTGATTGCCACGCCGCAGCAGAGCCTGGAAGCAGCGGCAGAAGCCGCCAGGGCTGCAGGACTGGCGGTCTTTATCCTGAGCGACGAGATGGAAGGCGAGTCACGCGAAGTCGGCAAGGTCCATGCGGCGCTGGCACGCGCTGTGGCGCTCAAGAACCAGCCGTTTCAAAAGCCGTGCGTAATCCTGAGCGGTGGCGAAACGACGGTCACCATTAGGAAGCAGGCACCGGGTACGCTGAAAGGACGCGGTGGCCGCGCAGGCGAGTTCTGCATGGGGCTGGCGCTGGCCTTGCAGGGGCAACCCGGTGTATATGCGCTGGCAGCCGATACCGATGGCATTGACGGCGTTGAAGACAATGCAGGCGCTTATGTGGCTCCGGATACGCTGCAGCGCGGCCTGGCAGCAGGCATGAAGCTGGACCAGTATCTGGACCGCAACGATGCCTATGGCTACTTTGATCGGCTGGGCGATCTGGTCATCACCGGGCCAACGCATACCAATGTCAATGATTTCAGGGCGCTCCTGATTCTGTAGGGCGCTGCATCATCGCGGAGCTGAACGCAGGCCGCCCGCATGGGGCGACCCTTCAAGCTCAATAAGACCTCGGCAGACCCAGCACCTTCTCCGAGATGAAGTTCATGATCATCTGCGGGCTGACCGGGGCAATGCGGGGAATATAACTTTCCCTCAGGAGCCGCTCGACGTGATATTCGCGTGCATAGCCCATGCCGCCCAGCGTCAATATCGCGGTCTGGCAAGCGTCCTGCGCGGCTTCAGCAGCCAGATACTTCGCCGTATTCGCCTCTGCACCGCATGCTTGATGGGTGTCATAGAGCGAAGCCGCTTTCAGGACCATCATGTTGGCCGCTTCAAGCTGCATCCAGGAACGGGCCAGTGGGTGGGCCACGCCCTGGTTCTGTCCGATTGGCCGACCAAAGACTACTCTTTCCTTTGCGTACTGCGTTGCCAGACGCAGTGCAACACGTCCGAGGCCGATGGCTTCGGCGGCAATCAAAATGCGCTCAGGATTCAGACCGTGCAGGATGTACTCGAAGCCGCGGCCTTCTTCACCGATACGATCCGCTTCGCTCACGCGAAGCCCGTCGATGAATAGCATATTGGAGTCCACGCCAGCGCGCCCCATCTTGTCGATCTCGCGCACCTCAACATGCTTACGGTCCAGCGCGGCGTAGAACAGGGTCAGTCCTTCCGTCGGCTTGCGAACGGCATCCAGCGGAGTCGTCCGGGTCAAAATCAGCATTCTGTCGGCCACCTGGGCGGTCGAGATCCAGATCTTTCGGCCGGAAATCACATAATGGTCGCCATCACGAATCGCCTGTGTTTTGAGCTTGGTGGTATCCAGTCCGGCATCCGGTTCGGTGACCGCAAAGCAGGCCTTTTCCTCGCCTGAAATCAGTGGCGGCAAAAAGCGCTGCCTCTGCTCTTCGGTGCCAAACACCACCACCGGGTTCAGGCCGAAGATATTCATGTGGATGCTTGACGCGCCTGACATGCCGGCGCCGGACTCGCTGATGGTGCGCATCATGAGCGCTGCCTCTGTAATGCCAAGACCCGCTCCGCCTTGCGCTTCCGGCATGGCGATGCCCAGCCAACCCGCCCGGGCTACCTCGCAGTGAAACTCGTGGGGAAAGCCGCCGTGAACGTCATGGTCGCGCCAGTAGTCAAGGGGGAATCCCTCGCACAAGCGCTCAATGGCCGCCACTAAAGCCTGCTGGTCTTCATTCAGGGAGAAATTCATGTGGCCTGCCTCGTGACGCCCTTGGCCAGCAAGGTGTTAATGGATGAGTCGTCGTAGCCTGCTTCCCGCAGCAACTCGGCGCTGTGCTCGCCAACGCGGGGTGTCAGCAGGCGAATGCCGGGAGGGGTTGCGCTGTAGTGCCCAACAGGCGCCAGGGTACGGATGTGCCCTTCCGTGGGATGGTCGAACTCGGGAAAAAACCCGACCACATTGAGGTGTGCATCTTCGAGCAGGCTGTCCATCGTGTGCAGCCGGGTCACCGGAATATCGCCTGCCTCCAGCGCCAGCAGCCACTCTTCAGAACTTCGGGTCTTCATGGCGTCGGCCACAAAGGCATAGACGGCCGCGATGTTTGCGGCGCGGGCCGTATGGGTACAAAACATTGGGTCGCTCGCCAGGTCGGGCCGGTTGATGACCTTGAAGAAGCTTTGCCAGTGTTTGTCGTTATAGATGAGCACGCACAGGTAACCATCTGCCGTGGCATAAGGTTTGCGGTGTTCTGCCAGCAGCCGTGCATAGCCCATATCTCCAAGGGGTAGCTCGAAAGTTTTGCCGCCGAGATGGTCGCCCAAAACGAACTGCGACAGCGCTTCGAACATGGCCACCTCGACAGACTGTCCCTGGCCGGTGCGCTGGGCATGCAAGACAGCGCTCAGCAGGGCAATGGCAGCTTGCAAGCCCACACTTCGGTCGACCAGCGTGACGGGGGCATAACGGGGTACATCGCCGCTTTGCCGGGCATAAAGCGAAGGTATGCCGACGGCACCCTGAATCAGGTCGTCATAGGCGGGTTTCCCGGTATACGGACCGTCTTCGCCATAACCAAAGGCGCCAACATAGACGATTTTGGGATTGACTGCCGCGACATCCTCATAGCCCAGGCCCAGGCGCGCCATCGCCTGCGGCCTGACGTTGTAGATCAGTGCATCACAGCCCGCAGCCAGCTTGAGGCAGGCTTCGCGTCCCTCGGGTTGCTTCAAATCAAGCACCACCGAGCGCTTGTTGCGGTTCAGGTGAATCGCCATGTGGCCCATGCCTGAATTGCGCATCGGACCAACCGCACGCATGTTGTCGCCTGCGGGCGGCTCCACCTTGATGATGTCAGCGCCCAGATCGCCAAGAGTCTGCGTAGCGTAGGGTCCCATGACCACCGAGGTCAGGTCAAGAATGCGGATTCCCTGGAGAGGACCCGTGTTGGGAGTCAGCGTGTTCATTAGCGTTGATACGATGAACTCATTCGGGCTGAATGCCCGCGTTCTTGACGAGCTTGTTCCACTTGACCAGTTCGGTCGCAACAAACGCTCCCAGTTCGTCGGGCGTGCTGCCAAAGGCGTCGAATCCGAGGGTGGCCAACTTTTCACGGGCGGCCTTGTCGTTGGTCATTTTGACCAAGGCCTTGTTCAGTTTTTCAACAATGTCATCAGGCGTTCCGGCAGGCGCAAAAACTCCGTTCCATGAAGTGATATCAAAGCCCTTCAGGCCCGGCGTTGCAGCCATGGGTGGCAGCTCTGGAAACAGTTTGCTGCGCTCTTCGGTGGTGACCGCCAACGCGCGCATTTTGCCTCCCTTGATAGTTGCCATGCCGGCCGCTGTGTCTACGAACATCATGGAAACTTGTCCGCCGATGACATCAACAATGGCCGGCGGCGTGCTTTTATAGGGCACATGCAGCAGGTCAAGGCCCGCCATGTTGGCAAAGGTGGCTCCCGAAACGATGCCCGTGCTGTTGCCGCTGGCGTAACTGAGCTGGCCAGGCTTTGCCTTGCCGTAAGCAATCAGTTCGGTCACCGTTTTGACGGGCAAGCTGTTGTTGACTACCAGGATGAAAGGCAGGTTTCCCAAGCGCGAGACCGGTGCAAAACTTTTGATGGGGTCATAGTTCAGGCGCTTCATCAGGCTCGGGTTGGCCGAGTGGGTGGTATTGGTCGTCATGAACAGGGAGTAGCCATCGGGCGCAGCCTTGGCCACATACTCTGCCGCGATCACGCCATTGGCGCCTGCCTTGTTCTCCACGATGACGGTGGCTTTCAGGGCTTCGCCCAGGGCCTGCGCGGTGATTCGTGCGATGGCATCGGTTCTGCTGCCTGCCGCGAAAGGCACGATCAGCTTGATCGGCTGCGTGGGGTAGTCGGCGGCCTGGACTCCGAAGGTGGGGCCGAGGTTTGCGAGAGCTGCAAGCAGACAAAGCTGGCGTCGATTAAGTTTCATTTTTTGTTTCCTGAATTTTGGTCTGACGCTTCAGCGAATCACCCGGTCGGGCGACTCCTCATACGGCGGGCTGTAAATGATGAGAACCCGCACCGGTTCTTCACTGACCACCGTGAAAGTGTGCATCTGGTCAGCCGGAAAAAAGCAGCAGTCGCCGGGGCTCAGCTCGCGGCTTTGGCCTGCTACTTCCGCGACGGCGCGCCCTTGCAGCATGTAGCAAACCTGCTCGATGCCCGGGTGTGCGTGGGGCAGGGCGCCTTTGCCTTTTTGAATATGGCCGACCAATACTTCGAGCTGCTTGGCGCCAACGGTTTCGGGCCCGATCAATCGCTTGTTCAGCGTGCCGGTGTGGTTGGCGGGGTGGTAGCCGGCGATGTCTGCTTCACGGATGAAGTAGTTCGAAAGTGGATCAGGTTTCATGCTTCAGTCTTTCTGTTCAATGGTGATGCATGCCACGCGCAGCATGCAAGCGAGTCGCTCGATATTGGGTTCGATGCGGTAGAGTGGTCCGACGATCGAAATCGCGTAATGCTCAGTTCCCAACTTGAAGGGCCAGGCAATTCCGGCCAGATCAGGCAATGTTTCGCCGAGGTTCGAAAACCAGCCTTTGCGCTGTGTATCGGCCAGGTTGGCGACTACCGCTTTGGGCGTTATCAGCGTGCGTTCGGTATGTCGTTCCATCTTCATGCCTGAGAGCACACGGGCCTGTTCGCTCGGCTCCAGGGTTGACAGCAAGGCCTTGCCTGCAGAGTTGCAGTAGGCATCGCGCACGTCGCCCGGCTGGGCCGTGTAGCGAATACTGCTGGGAGAGTCCAGCACGTCGAGATACACCACGCGGTGCTCGTCCCGGAATTTCGCCAGAACCACTGTTTCTGCGGAGGCATCGCGAAGGTCTTGGAGCGCGGGCTTTACCCGGTCCAGAACGGGATCATTGGCGGAAATGGTTTGCGCCATTTTCAGTAGCCGTCCGGTCGGGTAGTAACCCTGACGCCGGCCGATTTCGTAGAGATATCCGGTCAACTCCAGCGTCCGGATCAAATTCAGGCAACTGGAAACGGGCATCTCAAGTTGCCGGGCCAATTCCGAAAGGGTCAAGGCCCTTTTTTCTTTGGCAAAGACCTCGAAGAACTGAGAAACTTGCAATGTATTTTTCACACCCATGAATTAATTTTCTGGGACATGAAATATATAGTCAAGCTTTTTATTCATCAGAGACAAGCTAGCCTGTACAAAAAGCACTGCATCGACGGGCTCCACTTTGTTTGGGATGCAGGAATTTTGAGAGCATTCGGAGCCAATACACCCAACGACAACGATTTCAGACTGCTATTGATGGGTAGTGCCTGCGCTTTTGTCCACCGGGGCCTGAAACACCGCAGAAGCTTCTCTTTGCATCAGGATCCGGACGAGGCTGGCGAACCATGCAATTCCGATAGCGACCGTAAGCCAGACCAGCCTTTGCCCCAGGCGTTCCTGATCGTCAAGCAGATAGGCATTGCAGACGCGCACCGGTGAACTCTCGAACAGGTAGCCGACGACGGACGTCATCGGCAACACGTTTCCCAGAAAAAACCCCTGCACCAGCAAGCCTGCCTGCCGCCATGAGAGGCGAAGCGCCGCGCCGCAGAAAAGCAGTGCCAGCCATTTGGCGAGTTCAATGCGGCCATCGACCAAAGCAAGGTCCAGCACACGGGGAATCATCACGATGGCGAGAATCAGCGCGGTGGCGAACAGGCCGCTGATGCCATAGCCATTCCACGCATTCAGGCGCTCCACCCAGCGGCGCGGCAATGCACCGGCCAGCAAAAAACCGATCAATGCCAGCAAAGGAAACTGGACCAGCATGTGCCGCGTCATGCTGGCCTCCAGAAAGTGCCGCGTTGCGGGCAAGGCCAGCAGGCACAGCGTCAATCCTGCGGTCGGTACACACCATTTGAGCCAGGAAAGTGGCAGCTTTATCATGGAGAAACGCCGCTGGCCAGGTTGCGCGCATAGTCGAGCGCCAGCTGCTGCTCGGCATAGTCAAAGACGCGCACCAGACGGCCGTTTTGGTCGACCACCAGCAGCGCCGCATTGTGTTCGAAATCGCCCCGCCCGTCGGGCACCACGACGACCTGAAAATCCGTCAGCAGGCGTTGAGTTGCTTTCACGTCAGGCAAACGCACAAAACGCCACACAAGCGGATCAGCGCTCAAGCGGGCTGCGTAAGCCTGCAGAACCTGCGGGTTGTCGTGTGCTGTGTCAAAGCTGATCGAGAGCAGTTTCACCCGCCGCGCCGCTGCATCAGTTTTGCTGGCTTTTTGCAGAGTCGTCTGCATTTGCTGATACACGCTGCCCAGCGCCAGGCACACCGTCTGGCAGCGGGTATAGACAAAATCAAGCAGCGTGACTGTTTGCCCATCGGCCAGAAATTGCGATAACGGTTGTCCTGCCACGCCGGGTCCGTCAACCTGTACCGGAGGCGAGGCGACAGGCTGCAAGGCCACTTCCAGGCGTCGCGCGCCTTCTGCTGTCCAGACCTGAAAATCATGCGTTAGCCAGGCTGAACAGGCATAGCCGGCGAGCGCCAGCAGGGCGCTCAACAACGCTGTGCGAAACATCAGGCCGGACGCTCCCGGGTTGGCGGCATCATGCGGATGACTTGCGTCGCCGCCGGGTCGGCCGGTGCGGGCAGGATGTCGGCCAGCGTGTTGCCGGTAGAAAAGCATTCGACCATGAAAAAATCCGGCTCCATGCTGCGAACGACCGCCCCGAGGCGAATGTCCTGCGGCGCTTGCGCCAGCCTCATCCCGCCGCCCTTGCCGCGCACAGTTTCTGTCCAGCCGGCCAGGCCAAGCTGGTGGGTGATCTTCATCATGTGTGCCGCTGATACGCCGTAGCTGCCGGCGCCTTCAGCGATGATGCACAGGCGTTCAGGACGCTGCGCCAGGTACATCAGCAGGCGCAGCGCATAGTCGGTCAGGGTGGTGAGTTGCACGCCGTCTCCAGAAAATGGTGTTCAGGATGCCTTGGCCGTCAGCGCCTTGATTTCGGACTCGCCGTTAAACGGTGTGGTGCGGGTATTGGCCTTGCGTTCGGTTTCAAACAATTCGGGCTTGATGGCACCGGCCTTGTTCGACCATTCGGCGCGGATGTAGCTTGCCACGGCTGCCAGTTCGGAATTGCTGAGTTGCTGGAACGAAGGCATGGCACCCTTGAAGGTATTGCCCATCACCGTCAGTTCCCCGCTCACGCCATGCAGCAGGATATTGGCCAGCGTGCGTTCATCGCCTGTTACCCATTCAGAGCCGTCCAGCGGCGGAAAGACGCCCGGCAAGCCCTTGCCGGTGGCCTGGTGACAGGCCACGCAGTTGGCGGTGAAGACCTGCTTGCCATCGGCCGCTGCGCCTGCCGCGCCCGCTGCGGGTGCCCTGAGATCAGCCAGGGTGCGCCTGTCGCCCAGATCGACCCGACCAAAAGGTTCCGACAGCAGGATGTAGGCGACGCCGAAAATTACGACGGCCAGCGTGATGATGGCCACAAGGGCGGGAATCGGCCGGGTGCGCTCGGAGGGCTCCTCCTGTTCGCGCTGCTGGGCCTGGCTCCGCGATTCTGGTTTTTTCAACATGGTTGTGCCTCGCGATCAGGGTTTGGGAAGCGGCGGCAATACCGGGTAGGTGTGATTCAGCGCCTGGAGATATCTGACCAGGTCAAGCGCCTCGGGCGTTGGCACCACTACCTGGCCGACGTTGGGGCCATAGGCGGGCGGCAGCAACAGGGGCTGCTCGCCTTCTTTTTCGGCTTCCTTCGCATCTTTGACGGTAAACAGGAAGGGGTAAGACGGCATGATCGAGCCGGGCACATAGGCACGGGGCTGGTAGAGGTGGCCCAAATGCCAGTCCTTGCTGGGCTGACGCGCGCCGATGTTGAACAAGTCCGGCCCGGTCCGCATACTGCCCAGCAAATGCGGCTTGTCATAGGTGTAGTCGCCTGGCACCGAAGCGCGACCCCAGCCGCGCTCGAAGTCGGGGCCGAAGTTGCGGTCGCGTGGCTGCTGGCTGTGGCAATAGACGCAGCCGTTGGCGATGTAAACCGCCCGTCCGCGCAGTTCGGCACTGGTATAGGGTTTGAGTCCTGGCGGCGGCTTGATGTCGCGCACCTCCATATAAGGCATGACCACCAGCGCGGCGGTGGCGACGGCCAGCGCCACCATGGCGCCTGAAACCAGCTTGACTTCATTGTCCACGGGCTAGCTCCTGTTGATTGTTTTGCCAGAAAAGGGCAGCGCCGGTCCGCGTCGGTCCAAAGCGCAGCGCCATCGCCAGAAAGTGAGCAACAAAAATAAAGTGACCCAGCACCATCAGGCTGCCGCCCACGGTGCGCCATTTGAGGTAGGGCAGGGTCAGCGTGACCGACTCCATGAAGGGCCGGGTTGCGTCCAGCATGGCCACACCCTGCAGCCAGCCGCCATACGTCAGGCCGATAAAGTAGATGGCCACGCCAATGGCTGACAGCCAGAAGTGCAGCGTGATCAATTTCGGGTACGGCCACTCCCAGTTCAGCACGCGCGGCATCATGAAATAAATCGCCCCAAACAGCACCATCGTCACGAAAGCGTATGCACCCAGGTGGGCATGCGCCACCGTGAAGTGTGTGAAGTGGGAGATCTGGTTAACGCTTCGCAGCGCTTCCAGCGAGCCTTGCACGGAAGAAGCAAAGTACATCAAGCCGCCAAACATCATGAAGCGAAGCGTCGGCGAGTAGCGCGCCAGATGCATCCGCCCTTTGAGCGTGCCACCCATATTGATGCTGAAAGCAACGACCGGAATCACCATCATCACGCTTTGCACGATCGAGAGCGTGGTCAGCCAGCCCGGCACCGGGCCGCCAATCAAATGGTGTCCGCCAACCTGGCCATAAAAAAACGCCAGCGTCCAGAAACCCAGAATCGACAGGTTGTAGGAGCGCACCGGCCGGCCGATGATTTTGGGCAAGAAGTAGTAGATCGCGCCCACGCTGACCGGCGTAAACCACAGGCCCAGCACGTTGTGCCCGTACCACCAGTTGGTCGTCGCCTGTTGAACGCCGGTATGCACGCCAGGCAGCTTGCCGACGAGGAACAGCAGCGCAATCCACAGCAGCGCCGCCACCATGTACCAGACGCTGACATACAGATGCTCAACCTTGCGGTTCACCAGCGTAAACAGCACCGGCAAAATTACCAGCGCAAAGCCGACAAAGATGAGGATGGCGATTTGCCATGGAATTTCGAGGTATTCCATGCCGTCGGTCCAGCCTGCGGAGATGGCGCCAATGGCGGCGGCAATGCCCATGTTGATGAGCGCGCCACCCAGCATGGCCCAGATCGCGCCATGCAGGCGGGTGCGCAGCAGGCGCGGCAGCAGCCACAGCATCATGCCCAGCGCGGCATTGGTGATCCAGCCGTACAGCACGGCGGTCAGATGCACGGTGCGGATGCGGCCAAAAGTCAGCCAGGCTTCATGACTAAGCCAGTCAGGTTCATGCAGCTTGATGGACGAGGTCAATCCGGCAAGCGAGCCAATCAGCAGCCAGAAGCAGGCGAAAGCAATGAACATGAAAACCGGAAATGCGCTCGACTGGTCGGAGGTGATGCGGTCTTGCAGCTCAGTAATGTCGGCAACACGAGCAGGGTCGCCACCTTCGGCCGCCGCTCGCTGCATCGAGTCCTGCGCGGCGTCCGGCAGGGCCGGGTCATCTACCCGCCCAATCTCGCCGCGCGCAAAAATCACCGAAGCGGCGACCGGATTTTCTACCAGCAGACCTTTGCGCGAAGACCAGATGAATACAAACAGGCCAATAATCGACAGCAAAAAAGCGCCGAGCAGACTGAGGATGGCGCTGTCCATTACACGGCTCCCTGTTTGGTTTTAGCGTGCCATGCAGCGTGCTTCGGAGTGCTGCTTGGCCGATGTTCAGCTTTCATGGTGTTTCCAGTTTGGACGGGACCCGCCACTGAAGTTCGCCGGTGGCTGGTCGTCGGATTAACGTTGCGCTGGTTAGCGTTGATCAGCGTTGATGAGCGTTGATGAGCGTTGATGAGGCATCGTAGGTCTTCAAAACAGCGGCTGTTCCTGTTCGACCGAAAACGACACCTCATGAAGCGACAAATGACTACAAGCATCAGGGCTGACCGTTGCGTGGCAATGCGCCGTGACGGGCAACACGGGTAAGCGTTGCCGCGACGGCAGGGTATTGCCACACCATCCCGGTTTGCAAGCTGGCAAGCCCGTGACCACGATTGCTGGCAGGCACCGGCAGGCTGCAGGGCAATCGCACCTAAATTAATAGCGCGCCGATGTCGAGCACTTTGTCCATATAAGCCTGATCCCAGCCAGCGCGGCTGCGTTTGTTTTTGATGCCTACTTTCAGAGTCGTCTCGCGTTTGAGCTGGGTGAGCGCAACGCGCCGAAGACATGCCAGATTGGCCGGGCCTTCGTCTCTGCGCACTCGCGATGCATCCTCGCGAATGCCTACGTCCAGCGACCAGTGGAGCTCATTTTCCACGGCCCAGTGACTGCGTATCGCTTTGGCGATGGTCTGCGCGCCTGCGCTCAAAGGCAGGCTGCTGATGTAGGAGTGGGTTTCCTCGCTGATTTTGCCTGCCACCTGGCGTTTGCGCCGCACCATGGCGATGGTTTGCAGATTCGTCCAGTATTTGGTCGCCCGCAACAAATGCTCTGGCACCTCCATGAGCCAATGCTCCCGGCTTTCGATGCGTCCGTGGTTGTTGGTACTAGCGCATTCGAGATAGTGGCTGTGCGCTTGCGGGGCTTCCTGACTGGCGTAGCTTGTCTCAAACCACGAAGCGACTTGCCCATGCAGATGGCGGTGGCTGGATTGGAGGTTGAGCACGTAGTCCGCTTCGCTCTGGATGATCGCTTTGGTGATGGCCTTTTGGCACCCCATGGCATCAATGGTCACGATGCAGCCTTTGATGCTCAGCAGCTTCAAAAGCTCGGGGTATGGCGGTGATCTCGTTGGACTTCTTGTCCGTTTGTACCTGCCCGAGCAGCATGCTGCTCTGACACGCCCAGGCGCTCACGATGTGCAGCGGCGACTGTCCGGCGCTGCGCGAGCCGCGCAGGCTTTTGCCATCAATGGCCACCACGCCTTCGACCTGACAGGCGATGCTTTGCAGCCACGCGATGCACACTTTCTCC
>JAYWDL010000175.1:0-5657 GCA_043779865.1 Polaromonas sp. | reverse complement strand
CCCAGCTCTGCGGGGTTTCCAGAAAGTTGAACCACTCGAATTCCATGCCGGTCATGACCGAAAACCCCATCTTTTCGGCGCGCCTGAGCACCCGCTTGAGCGTCTGGCGCGGGCAGACCGCATGCGCCGAGCCATCGGCGTTAACAAACTCGCCGAGGAAAAATGCAATGCCGTCGTCCCAGGGCACATGGCGCGCGGTGTTCAAATCGAGCCGCGCCAGCGCATCGGGAAAGCCGTGCTGCCAGCCCGTCACCGAGGCGTTGTCGTAGCAGGTGTCCGTCATGTCCCAGCCCAGTACAACGTCGCAAAAACCAAAGCCGCCTTCAGGATAAGGATCGGCCACGCCAAAAAACTTGTCCTTGTGCAGGTACTTGCCGCGCAGGACGCCGTCAATGTCGCTGACGGCCACCTTGACCTTGCCCGCACCCGAAACCATGACCGCCTGCACTGCGGGGTGAATGCTGCCGGATGCTGGTATCACCATGCTGAACTCCTTGCTGTTGGGCTCAATGCGCCGGTGAGACACAGAGAATGCGCCGTCTTGCAGAAGACCATTGCAGCAGGGCAGCCCAAGCTGAAAGTTTCCTCCTGTCTGCGTCAGGCGGGTATAGGACGATCACCCGTTGTTGCGCTGTTGCCACGCTCGACCGTTCGGCCTCACGCTGGGATCAAAAACCGGCATGAAAATGCGAAACCTATGTAAATGCTATAAATATAATAGCATTATGCGCCCATACCTATTGCGCAAAAAGCCATTTTGTTGCTATTTTTATGCGTGCCGGACTGCTTGCGTCACTGCGCGCCAGGCAAGCCCATGCCAACGAAGCGTGCCGTCACGCGTGTGCCCGGCGACTGCGGCTGACCCGGCAGGCTGGCGTCTTCTATCGTGATCGACGCACCATGCTGCTGCACAATTTCCAGCACAATAGCCAGCCCCAGGCCCGAGCCATCTACGTTGGTGCCGAGCGCCCGGTAAAAGGGCTGAAACACCAGTTCGCGCTCTGATTCCGGAATGCCCGGCCCGGAATCTTCCACGATCAGCACCACAACGCCGCTGAAACGGTCAACCATCAGCCGCAGCGTGACCTGCCCTTTTTCGGGCGTGTAGTTGATGGCGTTGTCCAGCAGGTTGCGCACCAGTTCGCCAAGCAGCGTCGGATTGCCCTCAAGATAGGTCGGCTGCTCGCCGGTGGCCGGGCCGTCGTAGCCCAGGTCAATCTTCTTTTCCAGCGCACGCGGCACCGAGTCGGCCATGACTTTCGAGACGATACGCACCATGTCCACCTGCTGCTTGGCCAGGCTGCGGCCGGTGGTTTCGGCGCGCGCCAGCGCCAGCAGCTGGTTGACCGTGTGGGTGGCGCGTATGCTGGCCTGGCCAATATGCTTGAGCGACTTCTTGAGCTCGTCGGCATCGGTTTCACGCTGCGCCAGGTCAGCCTGCATGCGCAGCCCCGCCAGCGGCGTCTTGAGCTGGTGCGCGGCGTCGGCCAGAAAGCGTTTCTGGGTAGTGAGCGATACCGTGAGCCGGCTCAGCAGATCATTGATGGAGGCGACCAGCGGCACCACTTCTTCGGGAACGCCGGTCTCATCGAGCGGACTCATGTCGTCGGGTTTTCGGGCGCGAATGCGTTTTTCCAGCTGCGCCAGCGGCTTGATGCCGCGCACCAGCGCCAGCCACACCAGCAGGACTGCCAGCGGCAGCGTCACGAACTGCGGCACCATCGTGCCCTTGACAATTTCAGTGGCCAGCGTTTTGCGCTTTTCCAGTGTCTCGGCCACCTGAACCAACACCGGCAGGGCATGCGGCACCGTACCCTTGACATCCACCGTGATCCAGGTATAGGCCACGCGAACCTCCTCACCATGAATCAGGTCTTCGCGCAGCCGCACTTCTGCGTCGTTGGGTCTTTCCTCGTCGGGCGGCGCCGGCAGATCGTGCTCGCCGCTCAGGAATTCGCCGCGTGTTCCCATGACCTGGTAATAAATCAGGTCGGTGTCATCGGCGCGCAAAATCTCGCGCGCTGGCGCCGTCAGGTTGAACTGGACCTGGTTGTTTTTCACCACCAGCAGCTTGGCCAGCGCCTGCACGTTGTATTCCAGCGCCCGGTCAAACGGCTTGCCGGCAATGTTTTGCGCGACCAGCCAGGTCAGCGCCATGCTGATCGGCCACAGCAGCAGCAGCGGCGTGAGCATCCAGTCCAGAATCTCGCCAAACAGGCTGCGCCGCTCGCGCTGGAAAAGTCTTAACGCCATCCGGTTCCGTGCTCAGTCAATGACAGGCCGTGGCCAGAGAGAAGCCAGCGAACGCAGTGCACCCAGTGAAAAGCGTTGAGGCCAGCGGCCACAGCGCCGGGCCGCCCCAAGCAAGGCCAGCCCCCCTCGGGGGGCAGCAAAGGACGCGAAGCGACAAGCGTGGGGGGCAACATCAGTTCGGAATTTTTTCGAGGCAGTAGCCCAGTCCGCGCACGGTGGCGATGCGTATCGGGCCTTTCTCGATTTTTTTTCGCAGCCGGTGGATGTACACCTCAATGGCGTTGTTGCTGACTTCTTCGCCCCATTCACAGAGCCGTTCGACCAGCTGGTCCTTGCTGACTAGCCGGCCGGCGCGCTGCAACAGCACTTCCAGCAGTCCCAGTTCGCGCGCCGACAACTCCAGCATCAGTCCGTCGATGGTGGCAACGCGTCCGGCCTGGTCGTATACCAGCGGGCCGTGCTTGATGGTGCTGCTGGCGCCGCCCATGCCGCGCCGCACCAGTGCGCGCACCCGCGCTTCGAGTTCCTGCAGGGAAAACGGCTTGGCCATGTAGTCGTCAGCGCCGTAGTCCAGCCCTTTGACCCGCTCTTCCACACTGTCGGCGGCGGTCAAAATCAGCACCGGCAGCGTTGAGCCGCGCGCACGCAGTCTTTTCAGCACCTCCAGCCCATGCATGCGCGGCAGGCCAAGGTCGAGAATCAGCAAATCAAACTCGGTGTTGGTGAGCAGCGCTGCGTCGGCCTCGGTGCCGCTGGCTACATGGTCGGCCGCGGCGCCGGACGCGCGCAAGGTGCGCAGCAGGCCATCGGCCAGGACCAGGTCGTCTTCGGCAATCAAAATACGCATCGCTGTCTCTCCAGAGATCAAGCCGCATCAAGACGTGCAGCGTGATGGTTTTTCTTGTCCTTCAAATTCTAGGCTTTTACGGCCGGCCGATGGCAGGCAGATGAAGCCACGGCACGCAGTGTGTCGCCGTCACATGCGCCAATGCTGCCGGTTGAATGGCGTCATCACGCTATGAGGGGCCGGCATAAGCCTCCAGCCCCAGCGCCACCACGGTGGCCACATCGTCGCCCACCGCCTGCCGGAATTCATCTTCAGCCTGCGCCACGGCACACCTGAAAGCCTCCAGCCACAGCAAGCCCGATTCGGTGAACACCACGCGCCGGGCGCGCTTGTCATGGGGGTCGGCCTCGCGCCTGACCAGCCCCCAGGCGTCGCACTGATCGACCAGGTCGCCCATGGCCTGCTTGCTCATGCCGGCACTCAGCGCCAGGTCCGTCAGGCGCGAGCCGCCCACTGCCAGATGGCGCGTGATATGGATGTGCGCGGCGCCCACCTGGTCGCGCGCCGCCAGATTCGACAGCGCCAGCGGCACCTCCACACTGCTTGCCATGAGCAAAAGCACGCGTTCGTCAAAGCGGCGCAAGGCGTGGCCCATCAAGCGCCCCAGATGCGTGACGCGCCAGCTGGTGTCGTGAACTTCGGTCGGCGTGCTGCTGGTGGAATCGTTCATGGTCTGCATCAGGCAATGCTACTTTATTCATCACCCAATTGGTCAGGCAAACTGATTAAAAATGGGGTTTACTTCTACCTATGCTGCCCATAAAGTACTGTTCATGCACCCAGTCAACCGTTGAAAGTTCAGACTGAAATATAGGTAAAAAATAAGTGCAGAACTTTTTACCTCATTGATTCTTAAGGAGATTTTCATGGACGCACCGATCAAGACCAATCCCGCCCTGAACACTGAAAAAGCCAAGGCACTTGCCGCCGCGCTGGCCCAGATTGAAAAGCAGTTTGGCAAAGGCACCATCATGAGGCTGGGCGCCGGTGAGGTGATTGAAGACATTCAGGTGGTATCGACCGGCTCGCTGGGCCTCGATATCGCGCTCGGCGTGGGCGGTCTGCCGCGCGGCCGGGTAGTTGAAATTTACGGCCCGGAGTCATCCGGCAAGACCACGCTGACGCTGCAGGTGATTGCCGAAATGCAAAAAATCGGCGGAACCTGCGCTTTCGTCGATGCCGAGCATGCGCTGGACATCCAGTATGCGCAAAAGCTCGGCGTCAATCTGCAGGAACTGCTGATTTCGCAGCCCGACACCGGCGAGCAGGCGCTTGAAATCGTCGATTCACTGACCCGCTCCGGCGCGGTCGACCTGATCGTCATTGACTCGGTGGCGGCGCTCACGCCCAAGGCCGAGCTCGAAGGCGAAATGGGCGACTCGCTGCCCGGCCTGCAGGCACGGCTGATGAGCCAGGCGCTGCGCAAGCTGACCGCCACCATCAAAAAAGCCAACTGCATGGTGATTTTCATCAACCAGATCCGCATGAAGATCGGCGTGATGTTCGGCAGCCCAGAGACCACCACCGGCGGCAATGCGCTGAAGTTCTACGCCTCGGTGCGGCTCGATATTCGCCGCATCGGCTCGATCAAAAAGGGCGACGAGGTTATCGGCAACGAAACCCGCGTGAAGGTGGTGAAAAACAAGGTCGCGTCGCCGTTCAAGACCGCCGAGTTCGACATTTTGTACGGCGAGGGCATCAGCCGGCTCGGTGAGGTGCTGGACCTCGGCGTGGCCGGCCACATCGTTGAAAAAGCCGGCGCCTGGTACGCCTTCAACGGCGAAAAAATCGGCCAGGGCCGCGACAACTCGCGCGAGTTTTTGAAAGAAAACCCCGAGCTGGCGATCGAGATTGAAAACAAGGTTCGCGAATCGCTGGGCATCCGCTTGATCGAACCGGCGGTGGTGCCTGCGGGCGGCAAGGCTGACAAACCGGCGAAGGCAGAGAAGGCTGACAAGCCGCCCAAAATTGCAGCTTGAGGCGGTTGGCGAGCCTCTTTACATGCCAAATCATGCTCTAGCCCATGTAAACCATGCGCAGGCAGCTATTAAAAACATAGCTTTGCTGTGCGCGCCAAAGGGCTTGGCATGAGTGCCGATACGGCTCCCTCAGCTGACGAGGCCGCATCGCGGCGGGGCCGCGCCAGGCCGTCGGCCAAGCCGGCCAAATCAGGCTTCACTTTGTCGCTCAAGGGCCGCGCACTGCGACTGTTGTCTGGCCGCGAGTATTCGCGCACCGAGCTGGAACGCAAACTCGCCCCACATGAAGAAACTCCGGGCCAGCTGGCGCAGATGCTCGACGAACTGCAAGCCAAAGACTTCATCAGCGAAGCCCGCGTCGTCGAGTCGGTCATCAACCGGCGTCAGGCCAGGATGGGCGCGGCACGCATCAAGCAGGAGCTGCTCGGCAAGGGCCTGGGTAAAGAAGCGGTGCTGGACGCGATGGCAGGCTTGAAAGCCACCGAGCTGGAACGGGCGCGCGAGCTCTGGCGGAAGAAGTTCGATGGGCCGGCTGCTGATGCGGCGGGGCGGGCGAAGCAGATGCGGTTTTTGGCGGC
>JAYWDL010000174.1:0-5658 GCA_043779865.1 Polaromonas sp. | reverse complement strand
CCCCGAGGGGGCTGAACTTCGCTTGGGGGCGGCCCGGCGCTGCGTTCGCTGGCTCCCATTCGTTTGCTTGACCGCTCAGGACAGAGGCTGCCCGTAGTGCCGGGTTACACCGGCCTGGTGCGCCGGCAAAAATTTCGGCTATCCTAGACCGCTTGTCCACTACCGACCGCCCTTACGTGTCCGACGTTCCCCCCAGTCGATCTTCCAAACCGGAAGACAAACGCGGCTTTTTGCAAAAGCTCGCTGAAATGCTCCATCCCGGTCCTGACTCCAAAGACGAGTTGATCGTAACCCTGGTGGAAGCCCAGGACAATGATGTCATTGGCCAGCAAAGCCGGGAAATGCTCGAAGGCGTGATCCGCATGGCCGACATGACGGCCGGCGATGTCATGGTGGCCGCGCCGCGCATGGACCTGGTCAACATCGATGCGCCGTTTGATGAGCTGCTGCACCTGATCATTGACACCGCCCACTCGCGCTTCCCGGTCTATGAAGGCGATAAGGAAAACATCATCGGCATCCTGATGGCCAAGGATTTGCTGAAACTGCAGCGCGCGCCCGAGCTCAACATCAAGGCGCTGCTGCGCCCGGCGGTGTTCGTGCCGGAAAGCAAGGGCCTGAATGATCTGCTGCGCGAATTTCGCGACAACCGCAACCACCTGGCCATCGTTATTGACGAGTTCGGCCGTGTCGCGGGCCTGATCACGATTGAAGACTTGCTTGAGCAGATCGTTGGCGAAATCGAAGACGAGTTTGACATTGTCGAAGACGAGGGCGACATCTTTGGCCTCTCCGACCACACCTACCGCGTCAGCGGAGACACCTCGATTGAGCGGGTCAATGAAGCGTTTGACGTGCGGCTCCCCGAAACCGACTTTGAGACCATTGGCGGCCTGGTCGCGCATGAAATGGGCCATGTCCCCAAGCGCGGCGAGCATTACGCACTGGCCGGCCTGCAGTTCACCGTACTGCACACCAAAGGCGGCGCTGTGCGCTGGTTCAAGGTGTCACCGGCTGTGACTCAAGCGCCTGCGCCCTTTTGATTCCGCTGATCCGCCAGGACCGCAGGCGATTCGCCGCATGACGCTTTCGCGGACCAGCCGCCGGGCCCGGCAGCAGCAGATCGCCAGCAAACCGCAGCGCAATCGCTTGGGACTGCTTCAAATTGCTATTGTTTTGATAGCCGGATGCGCCCATGCCGCCAGCATGGCATGGCCTTTTGCTTTCGGCTCGGTGCTGGGCCTCAATCAGGGCCAGCCGGCGGGGTGGCTGCAACTGCTGGCGCTGGCCTTGCTGGCCGGGCAACTGGACGGCGCCCGCTCGTGGCAGCGCGGCGCCTGGCTGGGCGGCTTGTTTGCCACCGCCATGCTGTGCGCTACCTTCTGGTGGCTGTTTATTTCCCTGCATATCTATGGCGGCCTGGCTGCTCCGCTCACAGTGCTGGCCGTCGCGCTGCTGGCAGCGCTTCTGGGCCTGTATTATGCCGCTGCCGCGGGCTTGTTTGTTGCGCTGGCGCCCGTCCGGCTTGCGCCGCGTGCTCTTGTTTTTGCAGCGCTGTGGCTGCTGGCCGAGCTGGCCCGGGTCAAATTTTTCACCGGTTTCCCCTGGGGGGAGGGCGGCTATGCCCATGTGGACGGCTGGGCCAGGCCGCTGGCAGCCTGGGTGGGCGTACACGGCTTGACCTTTCTGGCCGCCTTTGTCGCCGCCTGGCTGGCCTTTGCCTTGCTGGCTCCCAAAACGCGCTGGCTCGCTGCGCTGGCCGCAAGCGTGCTGAGTGTGGCTGTCGCCTGGCTGCCGGTACACAACAGAAGCGCCGTCGAAGCCGATCCGGCGCTTTCCAAACCGTTGTCGGTGACGCTGCTCCAGGGCAATATTCCCCAGGACGAGAAATTCCAGAGCGGCACGGGTGTCATCACGGCGCTGCGCTGGTATGGTGAACAGCTGCGTGACGCCAGGAGCGCGCTGGTGGTGGCACCCGAAACCGCACTTCCGCTATTGCCGCAGCAACTGCCCGAGGCTTACTGGCAGACACTGCGGGCGCGTTTTGCCACCGGTCAGCAGGCTGCGCTGATCGGGCTGCCGCTGGGCAGTTTCAGCGCCGGTTACTCGAATTCGGTGGTCGGCCTTAAACCGGATCAGGCCAATCAGCCCGTTCCGCTGGGGCTGCCCGAGGCCTACCGTTACGACAAACACCATCTGGTGCCTTTTGGCGAGGTCATTCCGCCGGGTTTTCACTGGTTTATTGACCTGATGCATATTCCGCTCGGTGACTTCAATCGCGGCGCGGTGGGCCAGCCGTCCTTTGACTGGCAGGGGCAGCGGCTGGCGCCCAATATCTGCTACGAGGACTTGTTTGGCGAGGAACTGGGAGCGCGCTTTGTCGATCCGGCGCGGGCGCCGACGATTTTTGTCAACGTCAGCAATATCGGCTGGTTTGGCAACACCGTGGCGATTGACCAGCATCTGCAGATCTCGCGGATGCGGTCGCTGGAGTTTGGCCGGCCAATGATTCGCGCCACCAACACAGGCGCCACCGTCATCATTAACCATCGCGGCGAGGTCGCGCATTCGCTGCCGCGCCACACCCGGGGCGTGCTGGTGGGCGAAGTGCAGGGCCGAAGCGGCATCACGCCCTACGCCTGGTGGACGGCGCGTTTTGGCTTGTGGCCACTCTGGGCGCTGGGCCTGGCCGTGCTCGGGCTGGCGCTGGTTTTCCGGCGTCGCCGCTGACCTTGCCGCGTAAAATGAACGGTTTGGCGTGCCGCTTGAGGCGTCGCCGCTTTCCGGTGCTTGAAAAGCCGCATCGGGCTACTGACACACACCTATTCCTATGCTCACTTTCCAGCAAATTATTTTGAAGCTGCAGTCCTACTGGGCCGACCAGGGTTGCGCCCTGCTGCAACCCTATGACATGGAAGTCGGCGCCGGGACTTCACATACTGCTACGTTTTTAAGAGCGCTTGGCCCCGAGCCGTGGAAAGCGGCCTATGTGCAGCCGAGCCGCCGCCCCAAAGACGGCCGCTATGGCGAAAACCCGAACCGCCTGCAGCACTACTACCAGTACCAGGTCGTGCTCAAGCCAGCGCCGGCCAATATTCTGGAGTTGTACCTTGGCAGCCTCGAAGCGCTAGGCTTTGACTTGAAGAAAAACGATATCCGTTTTGTCGAGGACGACTGGGAAAATCCCACACTGGGCGCCTGGGGCCTGGGCTGGGAAGTCTGGCTCAATGGCATGGAAGTGACGCAATTCACCTATTTCCAGCAGGTCGGCGGCATTGACTGCAAACCCGCCACCGGTGAAATTACCTACGGCCTGGAGCGCCTGGCGATGTATTTGCAGGGCGTGGACAACGTTTACAGCCTGACGTGGACAGAAGGCCTGAACGGCTCGAAACTGACGTATGGCGACGTGTACAAGCAAAACGAGGTTGAGCAGTCGACCTACAACTTCGAGCACAGCGACGCCGACTTTCTGTTCACCACCTTCAATGCGCATGAAAAGCAGGCCAAGCATCTGGTGGAGCAGCAACTTGCCTTGCCAGCGTATGAGCAGGTGCTCAAGGCGGCGCACAGCTTCAACCTGCTCGACGCGCGCGGCGCCATCAGCGTGACCGAACGCGCCGCCTATATCGGCCGCATCCGCCACCTGGCGCGCGCCGTGGCGCAAAGCTATTACGAAAGCCGCGAGCGCCTGGGTTTCCCCATGGCGCCGCGCGAATGGGTGGAACAAATGACCAAGCTGACCAAGAAGGGCGCCTGAACAATGACAACCAAAAACCTTCTGGTCGAACTGTTTGTGGAAGAGCTGCCGCCCAAGGCACTGCAAAAGCTCGGCGACGCATTCGCCGGCGTGCTGGCCGAGCAGCTCAAGGCGCTGGGCCTGGCCACGGCCGAATCGGTGGTGACGGCTTACGCCTCGCCGCGCCGCCTGGCCGCACACATCAGCCACGTCTGGCTGAAAGCCGCCGACAAGGCCGTGCAGCAAAAGCTCATGCCGGTTTCCGTGGGGCTGGATGCTGCGGGGCATGCCACGCCCACGCTGATTAAAAAGCTGCAGGCACTGGGTGCCGACGTGTCTGATCCGGTTGCCGCCGTGGCCGCGCTCAAGCGCGCGGCTGACGGCAAGGCTGAAGCGCTGTTCTACGACAGCCTGGCCACCGGCGCCACGCTCGATACCGGCCTGCAAAAAGCGCTTGAGGAAGCGATTGCCAGGTTGCCGATTCCCAAGGTCATGAGCTACCAGCTGGAAACCGACTGCGAGCTGCCCGGCTGGACCAGCGTGAATTTTGTGCGTCCCGCGCATGGCCTTGTCGCGCTGCACGGCAGCACCGTGGTGCCCGTCAAGGTGCTGGGCCTGAAGGCCGGCAACACCACGCACGGCCATCGCTTTGAAGCGGCCGTCAATCCGGTACTGTTGCCTGACGCTGACAGTTATGCCGCCACGCTGGAGAAAGACGGCGCGGTGATCGCCAGCTTTGCGCAGCGCAAGGCCGAGATTGCACGCCAGCTTGTTGAGGCAGCGGAGGAAGTGGGAGGTGGCGTCAAGCCTGTTGACGACGACGACCTGCTCGATGAAGTGACGGCGCTGGTCGAGCGGCCCAATGTGCTGGTCTGCGAATTTGAAAAAGAGTTTCTGGACGTGCCACAGGAGTGCCTGATCCTCACGATGAAGGCGAACCAGAAATACTTTCCGCTGCTGGATGCCGAAGGAAAACTGACTAACAAATTCCTGGTCGTCAGCAACATTAGCCCCGACGACACCAGCGCGGTGATCGGCGGCAACGAGCGCGTGGTGCGCCCGCGCCTGGCCGATGCCAAGTTTTTCTTTGACCAGGACCGCAAGAAAACGCTGGCCTCGCGCGTGGCCGGGCTGGACAAGGTCGTTTATCACAACAAGCTCGGTTCGCAGGGCGAGCGCGTGGAGCGGGTGCGTGCCATTGCCCGGACGATTGGCCATCAACTGGGCGGCGATGAACTTGCCGGGCAGGCCGACCAGGCCGCGAAACTGGCCAAGACCGATCTGGTCACCGACATGGTCGGCGAGTTCCCCGAGCTGCAAGGCATCATGGGCCGTTACTACGCACTCAACGACGGTCTGGGCGCCGAGGTGGCCGATGCGATTGAAGATCACTACAAGCCGCGCTTTGCGGGTGACGAGTTGCCGCGCAATATCACCGGCGTGGTCGTCGCGCTGGCCGACAAGCTGGAAACGCTGGTCGGCATGTTCAGCATTGGCAACCTGCCGACAGGCGATAAAGACCCGTTTGCGCTGCGCCGTCATGCGCTGGGCGTGATCAGGATGCTTGTGGAGAAAGACTTGCCGCTGGCTCTTGAGGCTTTACTAAAGGCTTCAGTACTTGAATTTTGCGTAGGTTTAGATGCGTTCTGTGAGGGAGCTGATTCGCCCAAATACTTGGAAAGTCTCATTTCTTTTATTTACGACCGCCTCGCCGGCAGCCTGCGCGAGCAGGGCTTCAGCGCGCAGGAAGTTGACGCCGTGCTGGCGCTGTGCCCGCAGCGTCTGGGCGATGTGTCCCGTCGCCTGGCCGCCGTGCGCGCCTTTGCCGCGCTGCCCGAAGCCCTGGCCCTGGCCGCCGCCAATAAGCGCATCGGCAACATCCTCAAGAAAGCGCTGGAAGTGGACCCGCATGTCAGCGA
>JAYWDL010000173.1:0-14971 GCA_043779865.1 Polaromonas sp. | reverse complement strand
TTGAAGTGGTGGATGAGTTTTCGTTTGGCCAGGACTATGCGCGAACCCTGAGAATCTGGCGCACCGACTTTCTGGCCCAGGAGTCACGGGTGCTCCAGCTCGGTTTTGACAAAAGGTTTATCCGCATATGGGAGTTCTACCTGGCCTACTGCGAGGCCGCTTTTGCGCAGGCCAACACCAGCGTCATGCAGTTCACGCTGCGCAAACGCTGAAACCCAGGCTCAAATACTGGCTGGGGGCTTGCCTGGCCTGTCTGGCGTACATGCTGTGCGCCAGTGCAGGGCTGGCGCAACCTTCCGCCCCGGTTGCCACGCTGGAGCCTGCCACGGATAGCGCCAGCGCACTGGATGCCAGGCCCGAATTGAAAGAAGCGCTGCCCCAGAGCCAACTGATGGGCAAGGCACGGCTGAAGGTCTGGGGTTTTGAGGTTTACGACGCGCGCTTGTGGGCGCCTGGCAGCTTCAGCGCTGGCAGCCATGCGACTTCGCCGCTGGCGCTGGAACTGGTTTACCTGCGCGACTTTCGGGCGGCCGACATCGCCGAGCGCTCGCTCAGGGAAATGCGCCGCAGCCAGCCCCTCAGCAACGCGCAGGCGGCGCAATGGACGGCCGACATGCTGCGGGTGATTCCCGATGTCCGCAAGGGCGACCGCATCATGGGCGTGCATCGTCCCGGCCTGGGTGCGGCTTTCTGGGTGAATGGCCAGGCCAGAGGCGAGATTCGGGATGCCGAATTTGCGAAACTCTTTTTCGGCATCTGGCTGTCGCCCCATACCTCCGAGCCCCAATTGCGCCAAGCCCTGCTGGCAGGAGCAGGTCCATGACGCAGGCCCTGTCAGCGCCGGCTTTGCAGCCTCTCATGCCTGCCGCTGGCCCGGACGCGTTTTCAGTGCGCAACGGCCTGGCTTACGGTTTGCTGGGCCTGCCGCTGGCCTTTGTGGCGCTGCCGCTCTACGTCATTTTGCCCAACCACTATGCCCGCGAATTTGGCGTGCCACTGGCCATGCTGGGCGCGATCTTGCTCGGCGCGCGGCTTTTTGATGCACTGATTGACCCGCTGCTGGGCCGCCTCAGCGACCGGCTGTTTGCGCGTTCGACGCGCTCGGTGCTGCTGCTGGGCGCCTGGGCAGCGCTGGTGCTGGCGCTTGGCTTCACCTTGTTGTTTTTTCCTCCGGCAAAGGTACAAAACTCTCCTTCTGCGCTGGCTGCATGGGCCAGCGCGATGCTGGTGCTGACCTACGCAGCCTACAGCGCGCTCAGCGTGTCACACCAGTCCTGGGGCGCCATGCTGGGCGGCAACGAGGCGCAGCGCAGCCGCATCGTGGCCTGGCGCGAAGGACTCGGCCTGGTGGGTGTGGTTTTGGCATCAATTACGCCTGTTGCGCTGGGTCTGCCTGCGACGACTGCTCTGTTTTTTATAGCACTGCTGATTGGCTGGCTGGCCTGGACTCGCGCCGTTCGGCCGCTTGTGCGTTATCCGGGTCAGCCCGGCGCCCTGTCTCCGGCAAGCGCGATCTGGCTGCCTTTTCAATCCCGCGCTTTTCGCCGCCTGCTGGCAGTTTTCATACTCAACGGCATCGCCAGCGCGGTGCCCGCCACGCTGGTGCTGTTTTTCATTCAGGACCGGCTGCAGGCCCCGCCCGCCATGGAGCCGGTCTTTCTGGGCAGCTATTTCCTGTCTGCGGCGCTGTCTATCCCGCTCTGGCTAGCCGCCGTGAAACGGTTGGGGCTGGCGCGTACCTGGCTGGCAGGCATGCTGCTGGCGATTGCGGTGTTTGGCTGGGCCACGCAACTGGGCGCAGGGCAAATGCTGGCCTTTGCGGTGGTCTGTGCGCTGTCTGGCGCTGCGCTGGGCGCTGACCTTGCGCTGCCCGGTGCGCTGCTGGCCGGCGTGATTCAGGCCAACGGCCAGTCAGGTCAGGCCGAAGGCGCTTACTTTGGCTGGTGGAATTTTGCGACCAAGCTCAATCTGGCGCTGGCCGCCGGGCTGGCGCTGCCGCTGCTTGGGCTTTTTGGCTATGCCCCCGGTGTCCGGGACGCTGCCGCGCTGGACGCATTGATGGTGGCTTACTGCGTGCTTCCCTGCCTGCTCAAACTGGCGGCTGCAGCCAGCGTTTATTTCCTTCTCATCCAACCCTCTGAAAGCGTTTCACCATGACCTGCTTTACCCCCCGAATTGGCGGCATTGCGTCGGCGCTGGTGCTGTCAGCCGCACTGCTGGCGGGTTGCGCCAGCCCTCAAGTGACCGACTATGCCGCCGAGCAACCGGTACTGGACATGCGCCAGTATTTCAACGGAACGCTTGACGCCTACGGCCTCTTTACGGACCGCTCGGGCAAGGTCGTCAAACGCTTTAGCGTCGTCATGAAATGCCACTGGGAAGGCCCGCCCGGCCTTGAGACCGGTGTGCTCGACGAAGATTTCACCTATTCCGACGGCACCAAACAGCGCCGCGTCTGGACGCTCAAGCGCATGCCGGACGGACGCTTCACCGGCACCGCAGGCGATGTGGTGGGCCAGGCCGCCGGTCAGGAAAAAGGCAATGCCTTTCGCTGGGGCTACACGCTCAAGCTGCCGGTTGACGGCCGGATGATTGAAGTCCAGTTTGACGACTGGATGTATTTGATGAACGACAAGGTGATGCTGAACAAGGCGCAGATGAGCAAGTTCGGCGTCAATCTGGGCGAAGTCACGCTGTCATTCGTCAAGCGGTAAATCTGCATCAAATCAGCGTCTTGCGCAAGCAGGACGGGCGCAGAGAGCTATCAATTTCATATCAACCAGAGCGCCACGCCAAATGCCCCTCAATCCTCCCATCACTGACTGGCGCGGCAAGACTGTCTGGCTGGTCGGCGCGTCCAGCGGCATCGGCCAGGCAAGCGCCCATGCGCTGCATGCCCAGGGCGCAAAAGTGTTTGTGTCGGCCCGCAATGCCGGCGCTCTGGCAGGCTTTACCCAAGGCCACCCAGGTGCAGTGGCGCTGGCGCTTGACGTCACTGACCGCGCCGCCGTGAACACCGCCGCGCAAACCGTGCTGGCCGCTGGCCCTCTGGATCTGGTGATGTACTGCGCGGGCTACTACAAGGAGTTGCGCGCCACCGGGTTTGACTTGACAGAAATGCTCAGGCACAGCGAAGTGAACTACCGCGGCGCGCTGTACCTGCTGGACGCGGTGTTGCCCGCATTTTTGGCGCGCCAGGCTGGCCACATTAGCTTCATCAGCAGCGTGGCCGGCTACGGCGGTCTGCCAAAAAGCCTGGCTTACGGGCCAACCAAAGCGGCGCTGATCAACCTGGCCGAAACGCTTTACATGGACTTGAAGGACAGCCGCATTGGCGTCAGCCTGATTTGCCCCGGCTTTGTCGAAACGCCGCTGACGGCCCAGAACCAGTTCACCATGCCCGCGCTGATTTCGCCAGAGCAGGCGGCGCAGGAGATATTGCGCGGCTGGCGCAAGGGGCAGTTTGAAATCCATTTTCCGAAGCGTTTTACCCGCTGGATGAAGACCTTGCGCTTGTTGCCCTACAGTGCCTATTTCGCTGTTGTCCGCAAGATCACCTCACTATGAAACCCAACCCTGATCATTCACCGGAGGCCAGGACAGCGCAGCGGGCAGCAGCGGCGCGCGTGGTGACGTTTTTCGAGACCTTGACGCCGGGCAGCCTGGACAATCTTGAGGCGCTTTACACGCCGCTGGCTTACTTCAAGGACCCGTTCAATGAAGTGCGCGGAATTGCCGGAATCAGGCAGATTTTCAGCCACATGTATGAATCGCTGGAGCAGCCCCGCTTTGTCGTCACCGGCTGCATCGTTGATGGCGACCAGTGCTTTTTGAGCTGGAATTTCAAGTTCCGTTTCAAAAACTTCGACCGGGCCACGCTGCAGACCGTGCGCGGCGGCTCACACCTGAAATTCAATGCCGAAGGACGGGTTGATTTTCACCGTGACTACTGGGATGCCGCCGAAGAGCTGTATGAAAAGCTGCCTGTCGTGGGCAGTTTGATGCGCTGGCTCAAGCAGCGCGCGCGCCAGTAGCTGCGCGCCCCCTGCGTCACCCCGGGCGAGTGGGCAAGCGTGACGCACCGAGCTGGAGATGCTACGTTTTCAATAGCTGACAAGGCTTACGGCAATTGCGCAAGACGCTTGTTTCACTTGTAGATCAGCTCGCCTGGGTGTCTGCGAAGCTGAGACGCTGGGCCAGCTTTTCATGCAGTTTGGCAAGATTGGGATGGCTTTCACGCCAGTTGATCTGGGGAAAACGAAAATCCAGGTAACCCAGCGCACAGCCAACTGCCACATCCGACAGGCTGAAATGAATGCCGCTGCAATAAGCCTTGTCGCCTAAACCCTTGCTCATGGCCTGCAGCGCGGTGTCGATTTTCTCCATTTGGCGTTTTATCCACGCATCGCTGCGCTGCGCTGCGCTGCGGCCTGACCAGCTAGCCTCCAGTCGGGCCAGGATGGCCGCATCCAGCACGCCATCGGCCAGCGCCTCCCAGGTCTTGACTTCGGCGCGCTCGCGCCCCTGGGCGGGAATGAGCTTGCCCACTGGCGACAGGGTGTCCAGATATTCGACGATGACGCGCGAGTCAAAAACCGCTTCACCGCCTTCCATCACCAGGCAAGGCACCTTGCCCAGCGGGTTGGACGTGCTGATGGCGGAGTTCGCCGCCCAGACATCTTCCAGCGCAAACTGGTAGTCGAGCTTTTTTTCTGCCATCACAATGCGTACCTTGCGTACGTAGGGGCTGGTGGCGGATCCAATGAGTTTCATAATTAAAGTGGGGTCTGGGTCGTGATCCGGGCAACAAGCATTCTATCGAGTCAGCGCAGGGCTGGGCGGACAGGGCTCTTTGCTACAGCAATCTGCAGCTTTCCAGTGCGCCGCCCGCACATGCCAGCGCTGCGCTCAGCCCGGCCTACAATCACGACCATGAGCTTTTCCCCCATCAACGCCCTCTCGCCACTGGACGGCCGCTACGTCGGCAAACTCGCCACCCTGCGCCCCCTGATGTCCGAGCAAGGCTATATGCACCGCCGGGTTCAGGTGGAAATGGCCTGGTTCATTGCCCTGTCGGATGCGCGCTTTGCCGAATTCAAGCCGCTGAGTCCCGGCGCGCGCACCTACCTGATGGGCCTGGTAAAGAACTTCTCCGAAGCTGATGCAATGGCCATCAAGACCATTGAAAAAACCACCAACCACGACGTGAAAGCCGTGGAATACTGGATCAAGTCAAAATTTGAAGCCCGGCCAGAACTGCAGGCGGCCAGCGAATTCGTGCATTTCGCCTGCACCAGCGAAGACATCAACAACACCGGCCACGCACTGCAACTCAAATACAGCCGCGAACAGGTGCTGCTGCCGGCGCTTGACAAGGTCATCGACAAGCTGCGCCAGATGGCGCACGAGCATGCCGAAGTACCCATGCTCAGCCGCACCCACGGCCAGACCGCCAGCCCCACCACCGTTGGCAAGGAAATTGCCAACGTGGTGGTGCGCCTGGTCCATGTGCGCGAGAAAATTGCCGGCATCAAGCTGATGGCCAAGATGAATGGCGCGGTAGGCAACTACAACGCCCACCTGGCCGCCTGCCCCGATTTTGACTGGGAAGCCTTCAGCCGCCATGTGATTGAAACGCCCGAGCCGCTTGGCCTGGGGCTGACGTTCCAGCCGTACAGCATCCAGATCGAGCCGCATGACTACATGGCCGAGCTGTTTGATGCGGTGGCCCGAACCAACACTATTTTGATTGACCTGGCGCGCGATATCTGGGGTTATGTCAGCGTCGGCTACTTCAAGCAGCGCCTGAAAGAAGGCGAAATCGGCTCATCGACCATGCCGCACAAGGTCAACCCGATCGACTTTGAAAATGCCGAGGGCAATCTGGGCCTGGCCAATGCGCTGCTTCGGCACATGAGCGAAAAGCTGCCCATCAGCCGCTGGCAGCGCGACCTGAGCGATTCGACCGTGCTGCGCAACATGGGCGTGGCGCTGGGTTACGCGGTGCTGGCCTACAACTCGCTGTTCATCGGGCTGAACAAACTGGAGCTCAACAGCGAAGCGCTGGCCGATGACCTGAGCGCCTCATGGGAAGTGCTGGCCGAGCCGATCCAGACGGTGATGCGCCGCTACGGCGTGCAGGGCGCTTACGAAAAACTCAAGGAAGTCACGCGCGGCAAAACGGTGCGGCCCGAAGACCTGCACGGGCTGATCGCTTCGCTGGAAATTCCTGATGCTGAAAAAGAGCGCCTGCTGGCCATGACGCCAGCCAGCTACACCGGAATGGCGGCTGCACTGGCCAAACGGGTTTAACAAGTCTCCTGAACGGTTTTCAATCAGTCCAGCGGCATCGCAGTGCCGCAGCGCCAGCACTGCTCAAAGCCGCCTTCCACCGTTTCCCCGCATTGGCACAGCCAGCGCCGTTGCGGCATGTTCTGCAGCGCATGCAGCAAGGCGCGTGCGCCCGGCTCTTCTTCGTCATTTGTGAGCCAGACTTCAGGCTGGCACTGGTCAGGCGGCAGTTCGCCCGCGACGCTGCCCAGAAAATAGCGCTGCATGCTGGCCGAATAACCGGCTTGCTGCAAGGCGTCCACCCACAGCGCGGCAATCGCAATATTGGGAGCACGGGTCAGTCGGAGCATGGCTTCAGTGTAGTCCGGTTAATGCCTGAACGCTACTGAATCAATAGCTGCCGGCGCCCGGTTTGTCTGGACCCTAAGCCAAAACGGCTTGGAGTTTCAGCCTTTTCGCCCGGCAGAAAACGCGTCTTTGTTCTCCAGCGCCCGGTCAGCATAGCGGCCGAAGCGCCAGGCCGTCGCCTCTTGCGTGATGCGCCGCCAGGTGCTGCGCTTTTCTGCCGGTGTCATTGCGGGCCAGTGCTGCACTTCGTTAAAAGTGCGGCCGCACCCCTTGCACAGCGCATCGCCCTGGCTGGTCGAGCAAATGGCGATGCAGGGCGTATCGGCCGTGGTGTCGTACCAGGCGCCCCAGGCCGCCAGCGCTGCGGCAGGAAAAGTTTGCTCGTCCGCCATATCGTCATGATGAAAAACCATGAGTGCATACACCTCGGCCAGTGCGCGCACCTCGGGTGTCAGTGTCACGCCATCGGGCGAAGGATTTTTGCCGCGCCAGTAGTTGATGGCCGCTTCGATGTCGGTGATGTGGAGGCCGGGCATGAGAAAGAAAAAAGGGAAAGAAAGTGGATTCGACTTGCGGCGCTGGGGCCAAACAGCGGGCTGCGCAGTTGCATTATCGCGCGAGGTGGTTGATCACTTTCGGGCAACCTGCCATGGCAAGAATACCTGCCATTTGCAAAATTTCGTGAACTATTGTCCAATAGGAGACCGAAGGGGAGTAACTCCCTGGTTTTGCTGCATTACTTCTATAACAGACACCCCAGCAAAATCGCTTCAGCAAGTCGTCAATACGAAGCTCACACTTCCGGCTTGCTGGGCATGCAGCGACACTGCATGTCGAGCCAGACCTTCGATTGAAACCTGAACAGGTTTGATCGATGCGTTTGCGGTAGTAACCTTTCCATCCGCACCTTCATTAATCTTTCAGGTTTTACGAGGCCGGAAGTTCGTTGATTCGAACTTCCATGTCGAAACCTGATATTGAGGAGTGTGCGCTATGGAATTATTTACAGCCCCCTGGTGGTCTGCCTTGCTGGCGATCATCCTGATTGACCTGGTACTCGCGGGCGACAACGCCATCGTGATCGCGCTGGCGGCGCGCAACCTGCCGCCTCATCTGCAGAAAAAGGCCATTGTCTGGGGCGCTGCCGGCGCCATTGTCGTCCGCTCTGTCATGACCGTGGGGGTGGTGTGGCTGCTCAAGATCCCCGGCCTGATGCTGGTGGGCGGACTCGGCTTGCTGTGGGTTGCCTACCAGTTGCTCGCCGACCAGGACGATAAGGAACACGACGGCCCGGTGGCCAGCACCTTCTGGGGCGCCATGAAAACCATTGTGGTGGCCGATGCGCTGATGGGCATTGACAACGTACTGGGCGTGGCCGGCGCTGCGCACGGCGCGTTTGACCTGGTCATCATTGGCCTGCTGGTGAGTGTGCCGATTGTGGTGTTTGGCAGCACCATGGTGCTCAAACTGGTCGATCGCTTCCCCGTCATCATCAAGATTGGCGCCGCCGTGCTGGCCTTTACCGCCGCCAAAATGATTGTGGGAGAACAACTACTCAACCCGATCTACGGTGGCCCGGACGCCTTGCCATCGGCTCAAACCCTGTACACGATCGCCGAATGGGCGACCTATGCAGTCGCTGTGGCAGGTGTGCTGGGCGGGGGCTGGTGGGCTACCCGACGCGCCAGATCTGGGGACGACGCTGACCCTATCGGGCATTGAAACGGGCAGTTCCAGAGGCCTGAGGGGCCTTTATTTGGCAATCAGCAAGGTTTTATTACGACAACAACTCAAAGGAGAATTTTATGGACAACATCATTGTGTACGTTGACGATGCCGAGTATGCCCTGCACATGCTGCAGCCAATGCTTGCGTCCGATAACTCCGGCAGTTCAACCCGCTGGATTGTGGTGGGCTGTGCACCACACCTGACGCACGACGCCAGGAAATGGGTTTCCCACGATGCACTGAAAAGCTGGCAAGGCGAATGGGCAGACAAAGTCTTTGCCCAGCTGGTACCGCTCCTGCAGCAGGAAAGCAATACCGTAGTGACGCGACTGGCGCAGACAGATTTGAGCAGCCAGACTGAATCCCTGATCAAGGAATACGGCGAAGCACGCGTACTGGATGCCCGTCGGCCCAAGTTTGGCCAGGACCTACAACCCGTCACGGCCACTCAGGCCCAGGAACATCATGGCGCTCTGGGCTTGGCCGTCGCGCTGGCAACCGCAGCAGTGCTTGCCGCGCTTAACTGAAGAAGAGGATGTGGCCCCCACGCTTTTCACTGCGTGTGCTGCGCTGCCCCCGAGAGGGCCGAACTTCGCTTGGGGCGGGCCGGTGCTATTCTGCGGTCATGAAACTCATCCTCAAATGGCTTTGCAGCGCTGCCGCCTTGCTGGCGGTGGCTTATCTCTACAAGGGCGTGGTGGTGACCAGCTTCACCGGGGCGCTGATAGCGGCTGCCGTGCTGGGCGCGCTCAATACCGTGGTTCGACCGATTCTGGTGTTGCTGACGCTGCCCGTCACACTGGTCACGCTGGGGCTTTTTTTGTTCGTCGTCAACGCGCTGATGTTTTGGGCTGCCGCCAGCCTGGTCAGCGGCTTGAGCGTTACGGGTTTTGGTGCAGCATTGATCGGTTCGCTGATTTACTCGGTGTTGCAGCTAGCGATTGATTTTGTCCTGGAGCGCCTGCTCTTTAAGGACTAGTTCGATCTGCCGGGTTCGCGTGTCAATGATCGATGCCTCAACATAATCGGCGCTGGCCGGATTGCTGCGCATCTGCGCCTGCGCAGCTTTCAGGCGGTCCAGCGCCCCGGTGTAGTCCAGCTGCGCGGCGCGGCTTTCCGCATCGGCGCGAATTGCCCGGACATTCTGGTTTTGCTGGCCGTAAGCGACGGCAAGCGACTGCCAGGCCAGCGCGTCCCTGGGATGGCTGGCCACCCAGGTCTGCAGGGCCTGCGACACCTCGGGTGCCCGCTTTGCCGCCATCAGCGATTTGGCTTCGGTCAACAACTCAGCCCGCGAAATGGCTTTGCTCATATCGGCCGACGCTGCAGAAGGCGGAACCTTGCCCTCCAGCAGATCGATTTCAATTGCCAGCAGCAGGGCGGCCTTGCCGGCACGCGCCATGTCAGCGGTGAAGGGCTTGAGACGGTTCAGCAGGCTTCTTGCGCTGGCAAAATCACGCAGTTGGGCCGCCGCGAATGCGCCGGCATACAGCGCGCCCGCATCGCGGACGTTAGCCGCAGAAGCCGGTGACTGCAGCGCCTGCAGCGTGCCGGACCGGCGCTGGGCTTCGGTCAGCAGGGTGCGCAGCACGTCCACCCCGGGAATTGTCAATATCCGTGCCCGTGCCGCCATCATGGCATGCAGCAGCAGCGCGCTGCCCTCGTCGGCCTGTTTCTCCGGCGTCGTCTTGACTGCCGACGCGGATGTCGATGCCAGCTGCACACGAGCTTGCGCCTCGGCAATCCGCTCGGTGGTCAGCGGATGCGAACGCAGGTAGGGAAACGAGCCGTTGTCATTCAGCCGGCTCGCCTGCTGCAGCTTTTCAAACATGCTTGACACGCCGCGGCTGGCATAGCCGGCATCGCTCATGACGCCAAAGCCGACACGGTCGGCTTCGCGCTCCATGTCGCGCGAAAAATTGAGTTGCCCTTGCGCCGCCAGCGCCTGTCCGCCGACGATGGCTGCGGTTCCGGCGTCAGGATGCTTGCTGGCGGCCAGAGCGCCCAGAACCATGGCGGCAATCATCCATGGCGCCTGCCGCGATTGCTGCGTCATCAAGCGCGAAATATGCCGCTGCGTGACATGGCTCAGCTCATGCGCCAGCACGGCGGCCATTTCATCGGCGCTGCCGACCGTGCCAATCAGCCCCAGATGCACGCCAAAATAGCCGCCAGGCAAGGCAAATGCATTGATGGTTCGGTCGCGGATCAGGAAAACTTCCCAGGCAAAGCGCTCATCAATCTCGGCCCCCAGTTCGCCCCGCGCACGCGCAGCGGCCAGCAGCGGCTGCCAGATGCCTTGCAGATAGTCGCCCAGCACCGGGTCATCGACATAGTCCGGATCGCGGTAAATGCCGGCGGCAATACGGTCGCCGATGCGCCGCTCGGCCGCCGCCGACAGCTCGGAGTTGTCGCCCAGCGACGGCAGGGAGCCGGTTCCCCGGCCAAGTGCAGCGCCCGCAGGTTGAGCCAGCGAAACCTGCGCCGAGGCAGTGCAAAGCACAAGTGCCAGCGCCAGCGCCAGCCGGCTCCAGACGGCGCGCGGTGGGGTCAGGCTGTTGTCAGAATGAATCGATGGGGTCAAAAGCAATTACCTTTGGGGCATGGATGGATGCGCAAACAAGGTCTTATGATGACGCATGGTTGTAAAGGTTCTGTATCAGCATGACGATGTCTTCTTCACCCCTCACCCATTTTGACAGCCAGGGCCAGGCCCACATGGTCGATGTCGCTGCCAAGGCGGCCACGCACCGCATCGCCGTTGCGCAGGGCCGCATCGTGATGAAACCGGCCACGCTGGCCCTTATTCTGGCCGGCAACGCCAAAAAGGGTGATGTGCTGGGGGTTGCGCGGATTGCCGGCATCATGGCGGCCAAAAAAACCAGCGAGCTGATTCCGCTGTGCCACCCGCTGGCGCTGACCCGGGTTGCTATTGAATTCGTAGCCTGTCCTGCAGCAGACACGGGCGGAAAAGGCCTTATTGATGATGAAAAATCCGATGTAAGCTGCACCGCCACGGTAGAAACTGTCGGCCCCACCGGCGTCGAGATGGAGGCGCTGACCGCCGTCAACATCGCCCTGCTGACGATTTACGACATGTGCAAGGCGGTGGACCGGGGCATGACGATCACCGACGTGAAGCTGCTGGAAAAGCATGGCGGGAAGTCGGGGAGCTTTATCGCCGGCAGTGCTTGAAGGTTTGAACCATTTTCAATAGGGACCGATGGCATGCAACTGGAACTGGCGCCTTTTCGCAACGCATTGACCAGCCTGGAGCGAGGTCTGGTGCGTCGCCGTTCGAACCTGGCTGACGAAGAAGTTCGCGACGCCTGCATTCAGCGCTTTGAATACTGCTTCGAGTTGAGCTGGAAATTGCTCAAGCGTCAAATTGAGGCCGAAATCGGCAACACAACCGAAGTTGACGGCTACAGCAAACGCACGCTTTTCCGGGTGGCAGCCGAGCGCGGCCTGATCGCCTCGCCCGAGCCGTGGTTTGTCTATCTGGTGCAGAGAAACAAAACATCTCACGCCTACGATGCGCGGGTGGCCATGGAAGTTGCGGCAGTGCTGGAAGGTTTTGCGCTGGATGCGCAGTCCGTGCTGGCGACGCTGGAAATGCGCGATGCTTGACCTGACGCCATCCCAGAAAACGCTGGTGTGCGCGGTTGTCGATGCGCATCTTGAACGCCAGCGGGTGCGGGTGTTTGGCTCGCGTGCGCACCGCACCGCCAAGCCGTTTTCCGACCTTGACCTGCTTGTGCTCGGCCCCCCCCTGGGAGCCAAACTGCGCGGCATGCTGGAAGAGGCGTTCGACGAGTCTGACCTGCCGTTCCGGGTCGATATCGCCGAGGCGGCGACAGTAAGTGCGGAGTTTCGGGCATTGATCGAAGCGCAGGCAGTCGCTCTGGATTGAGTCAACCAGCAATCTCCCGCATCACGCAGCTTGAAATCGCCGCTCCGGGCATACGTCACGGGCTTGCGTTTCTTTCAGCCCAGCGCGCATGATCCAGCGGAAAAGCGGCCCGGTAGCGCGCCAGATACTGCAGGGCTTCGTCATCGCGGCCCAGCATCACCGCGCTTTCGATCACCTTTTCAATAACCCGCGGCTCGGGCGAGTAGTGAAGCATCTCTTTGGCCACTTCGTACATGGCGGCAGCATTCTCAGGCTTGAGAACCGTGATGCTCAGCTCGGCAAAGCGGGCCGGATTGCGAAACAGCCAGCTGTCCCGTATTTTGTTCAGCGTATCGCCCTGATAAGCCGCGCTGCGCTCTGCGGGCGGCAGGTAAATCTGGCTGACGCGGTAATAGCTGATCGCTACAGCTGCCAGCATCGCTATCATAGTAATAGCTGCCAGCGCCCGCAGGTACTGGGAAAAAGGCAATTCAGGCTTGAATTTATGCTGCAAACCGCTGCGCGAGGCCGGAACCGCTTCATGCGTCGTCCACAGCAGCCCCACGCACAGCACCACGGCAATCTGGAACGGCCCATACCACAGCGGATACTCCAGCAGGCTGTGCAGTCCAATGACCGCCAGCACGCCCCAGGCCATCTGCCTGAGCGGATTTGTTTCACGCCAGGGTTGGGCTCGCCACACCAGCCAGCCCGTGCCGCCACACACCGCCAGTGCGACCGGCACGCCCAGTTCCACCGCAAGATGCAGCGGCAGGTTGTGCGCGTTGTCCAGGATTTCGCAAAAGCGCGGCCCCGGGTACAGCGTGATGAAATGGGCATAGTCCAGCTCACCCCAGCCCCAGCCCAGCCAGGGCTTTTCGGCAATCAGCGTCAGCACGTTGGACCACAACACCTTGCGGCTGGCGCAGCCCGGCGCCTCGGCAAGCCGGCCAAACAAGCCGCCGCTGCGCACGCCCGTAGCCCACTCCAGCAGCCAGGGCATCGTGAGCACGGCAACGCCATAGGCCAGCAACACCTGCAAGGCAAACACCAGCAAGCGCCGCCGGTCCGGCAGAACCCACCAGGCGGTGAGCAAAGAAATAACGATCCATTGCATCAAGCCCGTGCGCGAATTGCTGACGGCATTGCCCAGGGCCAGCAGCAAGGCTCCAAGGTAAGCCCACCACGGCAAACGCTGCCCCCAAGCCTGTCGCGCAGGTTCGCCCTTGCCGGCAACCCGTGCAATCAGGGCAACAAAACCAATACTGGTCAGCGTGGCGAACTGATTGCGCTGGCGCAGATTGGCAAACGCTTCGCCAGCTTCTGTCTGGCTGATCCAGGGACTCAAGGCCTGCGCCAGTCCAAAGTACTGCACAAGACCGATGACGGCACTGAGCACGGCAACCGCTACCCAGGCGCCGACCACAAGCTCGCCATTGAGCTTGCGCCGGAACAGCCACAAAATGACCGCGCACAGCGCCGAAACCAGCCATGGCCAGGTGTTGGACGCAGGCCCGGCGGTGTAGGGGCTGAGCCAGGGCAAGATCAGGAAGGCGCCAAGCCACCAATTTGACAGAGGACGCATGTTAAGGGATGAAAGCAAAGGGAATCCGGTTTAGCCTGGGCTAGGTGAAAAAGACAGCAGCCTGATGGGCAACTGAAGATGAAATGGCCGCTTGAACCTGATTTGCTGAACTTTCCATTCGTCGGGCCAGGTCAGCCCTTCCCATCAATTCCCATCATTTACCAATGGTTAGCTGAAATCGGAACGCCAATTTCTCCACGGCCTGAGCCTACACCCCCGTTCACCTGGTTGTGTCGCATTGGCCACTGATGAACGTGATTTTGGCGGAGACGAGTGCCAGTCCCTCAAACTGGACGGATTTGCCCTGCCAATGCATAAAACTGGTCGACAAAAGACAGCCCGGCGCAGCCTTCCAGCATGAGCTGACTTTTGCGAATCATATGCATCAATTCGATACCAGCCAGGACGCTGTTGGTGTTGGCTTGCATGGCTTTATCAAAGAAGCGCATGGCTGCTGCCTTGTCGCGCCTGGCCGTCAGCAGGAAGTCGACCGCCCGGCCTTCCTTGTCCACAGCACGGTAGAGATATTTCCAGGCGTCTTTGACCAAGATGCAGGTCTCATCCACGCGCCAGCTGCCGCCAACCTGGCGCTTGTGCTTGCGGAACACTTTCTCAAGCAATGGCAGAAACCATATCGCCCAGCGATTGATTGAAGAATGGTCGACAAACACGCCTCGCTCTTGGCAATCATTGCCTCCAAATGGCGGTAGCTCAACGGATACGCCGCGTACCAACGGATGCAAACCAGAATGACGTCGATTGGGAAGCGCATTTCTTTGGTAGCCAGCATCGCGTTTCACGCCTTTTCAGTCAAAGCGCTCAGCATAGACCAGCAGGCGGTACGACCACCAATGCGACAGAACCGTTTTTCACTGCCTTGCGCCGACAGCCCGCATCGGCGGTCACGGTAGACAGAACGGGCGTGAAAGTAGTACGCTTGGCGCCAGCGTTTCGGCGGTTCGGCTTTCGCAATCCCTCAACTTGACAGGAGCCGCCATCGCTACCTCGCTCGAGGGAAAAGGGCTGTCGCTGTCGCCCGGATTCGTGGTCGGCGACGAGGCAGTGCCTGTGCCACTGCTGGAGGCGTTCCAGAAGGGCCTGCAGGCTACGGTGCCGCTGATCATCGG
>JAYWDL010000172.1:0-5689 GCA_043779865.1 Polaromonas sp. | reverse complement strand
GCGACGGCGGCTTTCGTAGCCCCTACGGCGGCGGCGGTGCTGGCGGTGGACGCTCCGGTGGTGGTGGTGGCGGTGGACGCGGCGGCTACTAAGCCCTGAACCAGCTTCTGGTCTAACGATCAGCGCACCAGCCTCTTCAGTCCCTGATTGAAGAGCGCTTAAAAGGCTTCAAAACTCTGGTTTTGGAGCCTTTTTGCTTGGAGCCAGGGAAAAATGGGCGTTGTCAGCTATTTTTTAATAGCAAGCGCTGCCCGCAAACACCTTGACCTTCATCAGAAAATGCATGGCTTGGCGATTCTGCCGGGTTAACGGCATGACGATATAGGCCAAGCAAGCAAAGGTCACCACTTTTACGCCGCTGGCATTGGGTTCGTCGCGGCAACTGTCGCAGTAACTGATGACTCTGGACATCGGGAGAATTGCCTGAACTGGAAAAAGCGCGCGCCTCGTGGCAACCCGCCGACGCATGCAGGTGTTAACCGCCAGGCAAAGCGGAACGGGCAGGTGCGATGGGTCGGTCAGTACGGCTGGCTGATTTATTAGGCATCAACACCCCCCGCACGCGGCCTGTGAGAAGGGCTATCTGGTCCAGGTTGTCATAGGCCAGGGTGTCGCCAGTGAACTGGTCCATGCCCCGGATCAAAATCACGGGTTTGTGGGACTTGACACGCTCTTCATTTAAAAACGCATGCAGGAATTCGCCGCGAAATTCCAGGCGCGGTGTTTCATTGCCACCAGCATCCTTGCTGGCCTCGCGCACCACCCGCGCATTGCCGGTAAGTTGCACTTCCGACCCATCACCATTGGCGTAGGCCCGGTTGGCTGTAGCCGTGGTGAGAAGCCCATCGACATTAATACTGCGAATCCTTGCCTGGTCGATTTCAAGAATATCTGTATCCGTAAAGTGCCGCGCTTCCATGCCGTAAATTTCGCTTTTGAGCTTGCCGCCTTCGTCAAAAGTTTTGATGGTGAACTTGTGCATGAAGTAATCCACCTCATGGCGCACCTCTCGGACAGCTTGCGGCGCAATGAAAATCGGCGTATTGCGCACCAGCCAGTAGGTACCCAAAGCGAGTGCGCCCATCAGCAGCAGAGGCATGTAAATAGCGGTGCGATCCCAAAAACGCAAGAAAGTGCGCCAAACGTTCTTCTGAGGCGACAACGCGCCAGTCTGGCCGGTGCCTTGGTCAGGCAGGGTGCCCGTCATTGGGTGTACTCGTGCAGCAGGCTGGCGTAGCGCCCGCTGGCAATTAGCAATAAATCACACAACTCACGCACTGCGCCATGGCCACCGCGCGCCTGCGTAACGCAATGGGCTTGCGCCCTGACTTCTGCATGCGCGTTGGCCGGGGCGCAACTTAGCGCTGCACGGCGCATCACAGGCAGGTCGGGCCAGTCATCTCCCATCGCCGCCGCAGCAGTCCAGTCCAACCCCAAAACCTGCAAAACCATTTCAGCGGCAGGCCGTTTGTCTTCGGTGCCAAAGTGTGCGTGGGTAATGCCAAGCGCCTCAAGTCGGGCGCGCAGCACGGGACTGTCTCGGCCGGTGATGACAGCCGGTGTAATGCCCGCTTTTTGCAGCAGCTTCAGGCCGTGACCGTCAAGCGTATTGAAACGCTTGATGATTTCGCCCGCGGACCTGAAACCGCCAGGCGACGCCGCCCTCTCATGACCATCGGGATACTCGGAAAAGTACAAACCGCCATCGGTCAATACGCCGTCGACATCGAAAAATACCAGCTTCACACCCTGCGCGCGCAGCAGCAATTCTGGCGAAAAATTCAGCGCGGGAACGACCATAGTATTCAGCGAAAGGCCGCCCAAGCCAGGCTCAGCCTCCTCGGGAGGCAGCGCGTTAAACGAAGTGGCAAGCAGAGGAACCATATTCAAATTACCTTGGCACGCATTAGGTCATTGCTGTTGAGTGCGCCGCAGAGCACGCCTTCACCATCCACCACCAGGATACTGGTGATGCGGTAGCGCTCCATCACCGCGACTGCCTCGACAGCAAGAAAATCAACCCTTACCGTGCGCGGGTCGCCATGCATCACATCAGCCGCGTTAAGGCCCCGCAAATCCACCCCCTTTTCAACCAGCCGGCGCAAGTCGCCGTCAGTAAAAATGCCCAGCACGTGCTGGCTGTCGTCCACTATGGCCGAAGCACCCAGGCCCTTGGCGCTCATCTCGCGCATGAGTTCGGTAAACGGAGTTTCCGGCCGCACTCGCGGAACCGCAGCACCGCTGCGCATCACGTCACTCACATGGGTCAGCAGCTTGCGTCCCAGCGCGCCGCCGGGATGCGAGCGGGCAAAGTCCTCTTCCCTGAAGCCGCGCGCATCGAGCAGGGCCACCGCCAGCGCATCGCCGAGTGCAAGTTGCGCCGTGGTGCTGGACGTAGGCGCCAGATTGAGGGGGCAGGCTTCCCTGGCAACGCTGCTGTCCAGCGTGACGCTAGCGTGTCTGGCCAGTGTGGATTGGAGGCCGCCTGTGATAGCGATGAGCGCTATGCCCAGACGGCTCAACACCGGAAGAATGGCGATAAGTTCCTCGCTCTCGCCGCTATTGGAGATGGCCAGCACCACATCGACCGCCTGGATCATGCCCAGATCGCCATGGCTGGCCTCGGCTGGATGCACAAACAGGGCCGGCGTGCCAGTGGATGCGAGCGTGGCGGCAATCTTGCGGCCGATATGACCACTCTTTCCCATGCCCATGACCACCACCCGGCCAGGACACGCCACCATCAGCCCGACGGCCTGCACAAATTCGTCTCCAACCCGCGTCGCCAAGTCCAGCACGGCGGCAGCCTCTATCTCAAAGGTCTTCCTGGCAAGACTCAGCACCTGCTCGGCATTAATATTCGCGGCGTCAAAGCTCATGGCTGCATTCTATCGAGGAGCCCATTGGAAAACAGGCTGCGTCTGGGGCAAAAAGGGGTAGGACACCGAAAAACCCATCAGCTACCATTAGCGCCATGAGCGCGCTTGAACTGACCCTTTTGTACCTGCTGGCCGCAGTACTGGGCGTGGTCATTTGCCGATCCTTCAAGTTGCCTCCCATGCTGGGCTATCTGGCCGTGGGGGTGGTGATTGGCCCGCATGCGCTGGCGCTGGCGCAACACTCGGACGGGGTGCGACATCTGGGCGAGTTCGGCGTCGTGTTTTTGATGTTCGTGATCGGGCTGGAATTCAACCTGCACAAGCTGCGCTCCATGCGCCGCCATGTTTTCGGGCTGGGACTGCTTCAGGTCGGGCTGACCATGGTGCTGGTAACGGGAGGCTCGCTTTTTTTGGCGAGCATGGCGCCGACGTTATGGAAAATGCAGTGGCAAACCGCGCTGGCGCTGTCCGGTGCCATTGCAATGAGCAGCACCGCCATTGTGGTCAAGCTGCTGTCCGAGCGGCTGGAACTAGCGTCCGAACACGGCAAGCGCGTGATGGGGGTACTGCTGTTCCAGGATTTGGCCGTGGTGCCGCTGCTAGTGGTGATTCCGGCGCTGGGCTCCTCACCCGACAAGCTGTTCATGGCCGTGGGGATTGCCGCGCTGAAAGCCGCCGTACTGCTGGGCCTGCTCCTTACCGGCGGTCAGCGCGTCATGCGCTGGTGGCTGACGCTCGTGGCACGGCGGAAAAGTGAAGAGCTGTTCGTGCTAAATTTGCTCCTGGTCACGCTGGCCCTGGCCTGGCTGACGGAACTTGCCGGCTTGAGTCTGGCGCTCGGTGCATTCATAGCCGGCATGCTGATTTCGGAAACCCAGTACAAGCATCAGGTCGAGACCGATATCCGGCCTTTTCACGATGTGTTGCTGGGGCTTTTTTTCATCAGTGTCGGCATGATGCTGGACTGGCGGGAAGTTGCGCAGCATTGGACCGTGGTGCTGCTGCTGTTGACGCTGCCGGTGTTATTTAAGCTGGTACTGGTCACCGGGCTGGCGCAGATGCTGGGAGCGACAGCCGGTGTGTCCCTGCGTACGGGTCTGTATCTTGCGCAGGCCGGCGAATTCGGTTTTGTGCTGCTGTCGCTGGCCAACCAGGGCAATCTGATACCTGCCAACCTGATGAATCCGATCCTGGCCAGCATGGTGCTGTCAATGCTGGCCACGCCCTTTATCATTATGTACAGCAACCGCATCGTGATGAAGCTGGTTTCGAGTGAATGGCTGCAGCAGTCACTGCAGATGACGACGATTGCCAGCAAATCCATGAACGTCAACAAGCACGTCATCATTTGCGGCTATGGCCGCAGCGGTCAGAACCTGGGCCGCATACTGGAGCGTGAAGGCATTCCTTACATGGCGCTGGACCTGGACCCTGACCGGGTGCACCAGGCCGCTGCTGCAGGAAACTCGGTGGTCTTTGGCGATGCCGTGCGCCTGCAGGCCCTGATGGCGGCCGGTCTGGGCCGTGCTAGCGCCGTGGTGGTGACCTACCTGGACACTGCCAGCGCCATGAAAGTGCTTGCCAATACGCGCGCTCATGCGCCCACCGTGCCGGTGATTGTCCGCACCGTCGATGACCGCGACCTGGAAAAGCTCAAGGCGGGTGGTGCTACTGAAGTCGTTCCTGAAGCTATCGAAGGCAGTCTGATGCTGGCCAGCCATGCACTGGCATTGGTGGGCGTGCCCATGCGCCGTGTGATCCGCGTGGTGCAGGACCAGCGTGATGCCCGCTACGACTTATTGCGTGGTTACTTTCGGGGTGCCGATGACGACACTGCAGACGAATTGGAGCAGGAACGTCTGAGCACTGTAACGCTAGCGTCAGGCATCAGGTCGGTTGGCCAGCCGCTGGACGCGCTGGCATTGCACACAGCAGGAGTACGGGTAGTCAGCCTGCGGCGGAGCAACGGTAAAACCCTCAAATCCTTTCAGGATATCTTGCTTGAAGACGGAGACACCCTGGTGCTGTCTGGAAAGCCCGAAGCATTGGCTATAGCGGAGCAGGTACTGCTGCGCACCTGATGGCTGCGGGCGCGCCAAAGGAAGTAGGTTTCGGCGTTGGAAATCAACGTAAAGGATAAAACAGTAACCCGCAGCAACTCTTCGGCTGAAAACCATGCAGGACGACACACCCGCGACTCCTTCAACTACGGCCCCAATTTGTGCCACCCTATCCACATTGTTGCCGATTAGCCCACCCCCTGGCATGCAATTTCGCGACATCACGGCGCTGCAACCCAACGTGGTAGCCGGGCTTGATGCGCGCGGCTTTATTCTGGTTGCTGTGGTGGCGTACCAGCTGAACGTGGGCTTTGTGCCGATCTACAAGAAAGGCAAGCTACCGTTTGCCACTGTGCAGGAAACTATGGACTGGAATACGGCAGTGCCACTGTCGAACTGCATACCGATGCGGTTAACACCGGCGACTGAGTGTTGCTGATTGACAACTTGATTGCCACAGGCGGCACCATGATCACAGGTAAAAAGCTGCTCGAAAAATTGGGTACTGTCGTGATTGAGGGCGCCGCGATTGTCGACCTGCTTCAGCTAGGCGGCTCTACCCGCTTATAGAGCGAAGGCTTGCCCGTCTTGCTGTCAGGCAGAATTAAACCGCCCTACCGTTAAGCCGGGGATTGATAAAACGCTTACTGTCTGAAGGACTTACAGAATTCAAAACCACCGCAGCCCGAATTCGTCTCAGTGCTTAAATTTTAAGCACTCTGTGGGGGTATGGAAGAATAATGCGCGTTA
>JAYWDL010000171.1:0-5721 GCA_043779865.1 Polaromonas sp. | reverse complement strand
GCACAAACCCTTGAGGCCGATGTGGATGAAATACTGGCCGGTTTCGGCGAGAAATACAAGCTGGATTTCTGCTAACTTATTACGGAACAACTTACTGTAAATCGCTTAAATTGTCTTGCGAGATTGTTTTCTGCAAAATGCTATCTTGGAGGCACAATATCCGCATGAACATTGTGATTCTCGATGACTACCAGGATGCGGTGCGAAAACTGGCATGTGCGAACAAACTGGAAGCCTACCAGGCCAAGGTCTATACCAACACGGTCAAGGGCACGGGCCAGTTGACGATCCGGCTCAAGGATGCCGATGTGATTGTGCTGATCCGTGAACGAACCCACCTCAATCGCCAGGTGATTGAGAAGCTGCCCAAGCTCAAGCTGATTGTGCAGACTGGCCGCATTGGCAGCCATGTGGACGTGGCAGCCTGCACGGAACGTGGAATCGCTGTGGCTGAAGGCACCGGCTCGCCCATTGCGCCTGCCGAGTTGACCTGGGCACTTATCATGGCGGCCATGCGTCGCCTTCCCCAATATATAGGGTATTTGAAACACGGTGCATGGCAGCAGGCGGGGCTCAAGGCCGCATCCATGCCGCCTAATTTTGGTGTGGGTTCAGTCCTTAAAGGCAAGACGCTGGGGCTATGGAGTTACGGCAGAATCGGCCAAATCATGGCTGGCTATGGCCGGGCATTTGGCATGCGGGTAATCATATGGGGCAGCCAGGCATCACGCGAGCGTGCCCAGGCCGATGGGTTTGAAATAGCTGCCAGCAAACTGGATTTTTTCCAGCAATGCGACGTGCTCAGCCTGCATCTGCGACTGACAGAACAGACCACCGGCATCGTCACCCTGGACGACCTGTCGCGCATGAAACCCACGGCTTTGCTGGTCAACACTTCAAGGGCCGAACTGCTTGAGCCCGAAGCGCTGATCGCCGCGCTGAACCGCGGACGTCCGGGTCTGGCAGCAATTGATGTTTTTGAGTCCGAACCCATTTTGCAGGGTCATGCGCTGCTTCGGCTGGAAAACTGTATCTGCACGCCGCATATCGGTTATGTCGAGCAGGACAGCTATGAGATGTATTTTGGTGCAGCTTTTGACAATGTCATCAATTTCATCAAAGGTACGCCGACCAATATTGTCAATCCCGGTGCGCTGCAGGTCAGGCGGTAGGCGTCATTCAGGCAGGGCAGGTTTTTTTCCAAGCCACTTCTGGCCCCGCAGCCCTAGGCCATAATTCGCAGATGCAAGTCATTTACAAAACCGTTGGAATAGTAGGTACCGGGGCAATGGGGCGCGGCATTGCCCAGATTGCTGCCCAGGCGGGCAGTGTTGTCATGCTGATGGATGTGCAGGCGGGCGCGGCTGAAAAAGCCCGTGAAGCGCTCTGCAACCAATGGGACAAACTGGTGGAAAAAGGCCGGATCAGCGCTGGCGCGGCAACCGGCCATAAGACCAGGCTGGTTATCGCTGGCGCGCTGGCCGATCTGGCTGGCTGCGATTTGGTAGTGGAAGCCATCGTTGAACGGCTGGACGTTAAAAAGGCCCTTTTCACCGAACTCGAATCCATCGTGCCCATCCAGACGGTACTGGCGAGCAATACCTCGTCCCTGTCGGTAACGGCCCTTGCCGCAGCGCTTGAGCATCCTGAGCGGCTGGCGGGTTACCACTTTTTCAATCCGGTTCCGTTGATGAAGGTGGTGGAAGTTATCGCCGGCCTTAAAACCAGTGCCAAGGTCTGCAGCGCCCTGAGCAAGTACGCCCGCCAGATGGGCCATACGCCAGTGCAAGCGCAGGATACACCCGGCTTTATCGTCAACCATGCAGGGCGTGGCTACGGCACCGAAGCACTGCGCATCGTCAGTGAGGGCATCGCAGACTTTGCCACCATCGACCGTATCTTGCGCGACCAGGCCGGATTCAAACTCGGCCCTTTCGAGCTAATGGACCTGACTGGGCTGGACGTTTCGCATCCGGTGATGGAATCCATCTACCACCAATATTACGAAGAAGACCGTTACCGTCCGAGCGTGATCACCGCGCAGCGCCTGGCAGGCGGCGTGCTGGGCCGTAAAACCGGCGAAGGTTTTTACCGCTATGCAGGGGGCGTCCCCCAAATTCAGGCCGAAGCACCGGTGCCTGACGTGGCTGAAATTCCGCCTGTCTGGGTGTCGCCCCGGGCTGCCCGTCGTTCGGAACTGCTGCAACTGCTCAAAGATCTGGGCGCCAAAATCGAAACCGGCCAGTCTGCGTCACCCCAGGCGCTTACGCTGGTGGCCCCGCTGGGTTTCGACATCACGACGGTCGCCGTAGTCGAGCGGCTCGACCCGGCGCGCACCGTCGGCATCGACATGCTGATTGATGATGCGGCCACCAGGCGCCGCGTGCTGGCGACCAACCCGGCCACCCGTACCGACATGCGTGACGCTGCCCACGCCTTGTTTGCGCGAGATGGCAAGGCGGTCAGCGTGATCCGCGACAGCGGCGGATTTATCACCCAGCGCGTCGTCGCTACCATCGTCAATATTGCCAGCGAGATCTGCCAGCAGGGCATTTGCAGCCCCAAAGATCTCGAAACCGCCGTGACGCTGGGGCTCGGTTACCCGATGGGCCCATTGGCCATGGGCGACCGTTATGGCCCCACCAACGTGCTTGAGGTGCTGTTCAACATGCAGACCGTCTATGGTGACCAGCGCTACCGCCCTTCCCCGTGGCTGCGCCGCCGGGGCGCGATCGGCCTGAGCCTGATGCACGAGGAAAGCTGATATGTCGGGTTCCCTGAAAAGCACCAGCGAAGGCAGCACCCTTATCCTGACGCTGAGCAATCCCGAGTTCAGGAATGCCCTCGGGCCTGCCATGTACGCCGCTGGCATCGAGGCACTGAATGCTGCCGAAAATAATCCCGAAATCCGCAGCGTGGTGATTACCGGCGAGGGCGGGGTGTTTTGCGCTGGCGGCAACCTGCAGCGGCTGCAGGCCAACCGCCGTGAGTCGCCTGATGTGCAGGCCCAAAGCATCGAAGCGCTGCATAACTGGATCGACTCGATCCGCACCTATCCCAAACCGGTTATCGCTGCCGTCGAAGGCGCAGCCGCCGGGGCTGGTTTTTCACTGGCGCTGGCCTGTGATTTTGTCGTGGCTGCTGATAACGCCGTGTTTGTCATGTCTTACAGCACGGTGGCGCTGTCCCCTGATGGGGGCGGCAGCTGGAGTCTGGCGCGCGTCCTGCCGCGTGCCCTGGCCAGCGAGTTGCTCATGGGCGCGGAGCGCATCAGCGCCGAGCGACTGCACAACCTGGGTTTCGTGAACCGCGTCACCGTCGCAGGCAACGCCCTGAGTGAAGCGCTGCAACTGGCAGCAAGGCTCAATGCGCGCGCGCCCAATGCCCTGGCCAGCATCAAGGAGCTCATCAACGACGCACCGACCAACACCCTGAACCAGCAGCTTGACAGTGAACGCAATCATTTTGTTCGCAACCTGCATCACGCCAATGCTGGCGAAGGTATTGAGGCGTTTTTGCAGAAACGCACACCGCAGTACCGCTAAATAGTCCTCAAGGCGGCCCGGAACCCGCGCAGCGCCATCCATCCTGCCAAGCACCCCGCTTGAGATAGCCCCCACAAGGCCACGGCAAGGTTTACGCATTCGTGACTGAAGCCATCATCGGGCACAGGCACCTGCTCTGAGGTCGCCCGCCTGGCCTCTTGCACATACGCACGGCCACACTGGCCGCGCTGATAAGTTCACTTCGCGAAAGCTGCCATGGCGGCACAACTTTGCGAAGCACCTGTGCACTTCGCCTCTTTACTTTCGTAAGCGCGCTTCCTCAGTCCCCCTGCTGCCATGAAAGCTGCATTGCTCTGGTAATGGGCGATTGCGCAAATCAATGGCGCCACCAATCCCGCCATCCAGCGCCCAACAATGTCCTAGTAGATTTGTCCTGGCCTCTCCTTTTAAAAAGGGGCGCTTTGTCCTGATCAAAAAAGGGCTTAACGCTCATGTTGCCGTTTTTTGCTTCGCTATATTTGACTCATCAGCAAGAGCATTGGCTCCAAGGGAAATAAATAGAAAACTAAATATATTTAATACGGAGATAAGTATGCAATCAGTCGATTATGTGTTGCAGACCCTCATTGATTTTTCAAAGGAAGAGTCTGGAGCATCGCTCATAGAGTACGTATTAATAGGGTCGATCATCGCTGTGGTCTGCGCGCTTTCTTTACTTGCACTGAGCAAAGAAATATAAAAGACAAAGGTTTTCAGGTCATCAAGCTACAGCGTCTCCATTAACTTCTTTGAAACGAATACAAAGATAGATCATGCAAGAATTTGACTCATTACTTGAACTCCTGGCCATGCTAATCAAAGAGCCACGCACAGCCGTCTTGTTTATTCTGCTTGTGATGGCATCAGTAAGCGATTACCGCACCTACAAGATTCCAAACTGGTTAACGCTCAGCGGTATTGTTTTTGCATTAATTTACAACACCGCCGTACCGTTTTATCGTGACCATGGATTTCTTTGGGCCTTGGGAGGACTCATGATTGGCTTCCTGATCATGCTGCCATGCTACGCACTGAGAATAATGGGTGCAGGTGACGTCAAGTTAATGGCGATGGTGGGCGCGTTCCTGGGGGTCGCCGATACCTTGCATGCCGTCATATTTTCTTTCATCGTAGGCGGAATAGCAGCATTGGGATTTGCCTTGTTTAACAAATCATTGGTACGCATGCTAGGCAACGTAAAGAGCGTTACACAAATGATGATGCTGTCAGTCATTGGCGGCTTCAGGCCAGACGTACAGATTGAGGCAGGAAAGTCGGTAGGAAAGCTGCCTTATGGCATCTGCATCAGTATCGGGACAGTTGCCTATGTAGTGGCAAAGCAGTTAGGTTATGCGTAAGTAATTCAACCACGCTTATTAAGGTCGGCAATGAAAAACATTAAAGCACTCGGATTGTTATTCCTGGCATTGATCATTGGTCTGGCAGCCGCAGTCTATGCAGCAGGCTGGGTATCAAGGCAAGGAAATATAACGTCCGACAAAGTCGTCGTCGCTGCAGTCGATATTGAACTGGGCAGCAAGATCAATCCACAAATGCTGGCAACTACAGACTGGCCTAGCGGCTCGGTACCCCCGGGTGCCTTCAAGGACATCAAGGAGTTGCAGGATCGTGTCGTGAAAGTAAGCGTATTGCGCGGCGATGCGGTGCTCGAACGCAAGCTGGCACCCGCAGGCACCCAGGGCGGTCTTTCCTCAGTCATTGCTGAAGGCAAGCGGGCGATGACCGTGCGAGTCAATGACGTCGTCGGCGTGGCCGGCTTCGCACTGCCCGGCAATTATGTGGATGTCATGGTCAATGCGCAGCAGGATAAAGGCAAGGGCGAAGAAGGCAAACAGATCAGCAAGACGGTGCTGGAGCATGTGCTGGTGCTGGCAGTGGCCCAGGAGTCGGGCCGGGACGATACCAAACCCAAGGTCGTCAGCGCTGTCACGCTGGAGCTGACGCTTGAAGACTCTGAAAAGCTCGATCTGGCCCGCAGTGTTGGCACCCTGTCTCTGGTGCTGCGTAACCAGATTGACAAAAAAACGGTAGCGACCGCAGGCATTACCAAAAGCCAGCTTTTCGGAGAAAAGGAAGTTCAGCCGATTGCCTTGAAGGTAGCGGCTACTAGCAAGCCAAGAGTATTCACAGCTAAACCGGCCGTGTTGCCAGCCGC
>JAYWDL010000170.1:0-5725 GCA_043779865.1 Polaromonas sp. | reverse complement strand
CCTGTCAGTCACACCAACCCCTATGGCCACACCAAGCTTGTGTGCGAAGCCATGCTGGCCGCCCTGCGCGTGGCCAGCCCGCTCTGGCGCATGGGCGTGCTGCGCTATTTCAATCCGGTGGGCGCGCACCCCAGTGGGCTGATCGGGGAAGACCCCGCAGGGCTGCCCAACAACCTCATGCCTTACGTGACGCAAGTGGCAGTGGGCAAGCGGCCTTACCTGAACGTCTATGGAAACGACTACGCCACGCCAGACGGCACTGGCGTGCGCGACTACATCCATGTGCAAGACCTGGCGCAAGGCCATGTGGCTGCCGTGCGGGCGCTCCTTGGCAACGGCGAGAGCTTCACCGTGAATCTGGGTACGGGCCGGGGTCAGAGCGTTCTGGAGTTGGTGCGCGCCTTTGAGCGGGCCAGTGGCAAGGCCGTGCCCTACCAGTTCGCGCCGCGTCGCGCGGGCGATGTGGCGCAGTGCTACGCGGATCCATCACTTGCTCAGGACCTGCTGGGCTGGCGTGCCACGCATTCGCTGGCCGATATGTGCACGGACGCCTGGCGCTGGCAGCAGGGCAATCCCGAAGGGTATGGTCAGGCGCTCGCCGGTAGTCCATGATCATGGCTGGTGTACCAGTTTTCGTGCACTGACAAAGAAAAAGCCGCATGCCTGTTGGCTATGCGGCTTTTCAAGTGCTCCTGGCGGAAGCGGTGTCCGTCTCCGCCATATCCAAAGCCGTACCAAGCCGAGTCAATGAGAAGTCATACTCGGCCGCTAACCCGCATGGATATTGACTTTTGGTTATTTTCCTTGATTTATACCGTCGCATACGATAGCATCCAAGCGTAAATCCTTTGGGGGGTTGTTTGAGGGGTAGAGAATTCCACGTATCGCTAAAGAATTGGGTCCGCTGCAAATTAAGCGTGAAACGAAACCGGGTTATCACGCAGTTGGCGGTGTTGCTGGTTTAATGCTGCAGATTTCCGAGCAGGGTAATAAGTCGTGGCTGCTGCGCGTCAAGGTGGGGGATAAGCGCCGTGAGATTGGGCTGGGCGCATACAGCGACACTGCTAACGGTGTTTCACAGGCGCGTAAAAAAGCGCAGCAAGTCCGCGACGAGATCGTGGCAGGCGTGGACCCGGTAGCTGCGCGAGTAACAGCGCGTCAGTCCATCATCCAGCAGCAAATCGACGAGAAGGCGCTGAATTGGACATTCCGGCGCTGTGCCGAGGCATACATCAAGGCAAAATCCCCTGGCTGGCGCAACGCCAAGCACGCACTCCAATGGCCGAATACGCTGGAAACCTACGTTTATCCGACCATCGGCAACCTGTTGGCGCGCAACATCAATATCGGCCATGTTTGCGCCATCATCGAGCCGTACTGGTCGACCAAAAATGAAACCATCAACCGCGTGCGTAACCGCATCGAGTTAGTGCTGGATTGGGCGACGGTGCGCAAATACCGCGCTGGCGACAATCCGGCACGCTGGAAAGGCAACTTAGACAAGCTGCTTGCCGACCGTAGCATCGTCGCGCCGGTTGTTGGACATCGTGCATTGGACGCGGCCGATGTATTTGGGTTCGTCGAGAAGCTGGGCAAAGTCGAGGGCATCGGTCCGCGCTGTCTGGAGTTCGTTATCTTGACCGCGTGCAGGTCGGGCGAGGCGCGGCTGGCGATATGGTCCGAGATCGACATGGCGACTAAAACATGGAATATTCCTGGCAACCGTATGAAGTCAGGACGGCCGCACCGCGTCCCGCTATCAGACGAAGTTGTCGAGCTACTGGAATCCCTGCCGCGTCTGGAAGGCTCTGAGTTGATATTTCCCGGACGGATGGTTGGCAAGCCCATATCCGACATGACCATGACCAAGGTCATGCGCGATATGGGCGCGGACGCGGTACCGCATGGTTTCAGAGCGTCATTTTCAAGCTGGTGCGCATCGTCTACGGCGTATCCGTCTGAGGTGCGTGAGATGGCGCTGGCGCACGCCGTTGGCGACGACACGGTGGCGGCTTATCAGCGCAGCGATTTATTTGATAAGCGGCGCAACCTCATGTCCGATTGGGCCAAGTTCATCAATACCGCACCTGTCGTAAATAACAACGTTGTGCGATTGCGGGGGCTGGCTTGATGCGGGAGTCAATAAAAGGTGAATTGGTAATAACCAAAGACGTTTGGATGACACTCGAATTTGCGTATCGTGATTTTTCAGACAAACTTTCGGGCTTGTTGAATTTGCACAAAGCTGAGTCAATCGGACCATTGGCTGACGCATTGCGCACACTGGCTGATGAGTCAGCCAAACTTGCCAATGATTACAGAGAGATTAAATTGTTGGTTAAGAAAGGCCGTCCAAAGGTCAAGCCGACCCCAAAGATAAAGACCAGCAATGCACTGGTCGCCCTAGGGGAACAATATGAATTACGAAAGCGACCTGGGAGACCCACGACAAGGGGGGCAAAATTCGATAAGTTGACCTTTAAAGTCGTAGAAGGGCGGCGCCAAGAATTGGCCCAAACGAACAAGGCGAAGCCTACTATCAAAGCGGCTATCGATTCACTTAACGCTGAAGCTGCGAGGGAGAATTCAAAGCAGGAAGGTGCGGCCATCAAAGGCAAGTACGAACGAGTGCACAGCGCTTATAAACGCGGGAAGAAGCTATTGGTCGGAAAGTCAAAACTCATGACTTAATGCGTCATTTATTGATTACATTCTGACTTTTTTCTGTTTCGAAACTATACCCAGTCGCAGCCGAAATCGACGTGCTTTAAGGAGTGATAGCCCATCACGCCAGCACCTCGAGGGGATTGCGCAAGGGGTTGTATGGCAAAGAGAATTGGTCGCATTACAGCGGTGGCAAGCACCGGCGAACATAAGGGGCTAGTCCCCGTCAGTCCCGCAACGATATGGCGTTGGGTATCTGAGGGTAAATTTCCAGCACCGTTCAAGCTGGGTCCAAACACAACGGTTTGGGATCTTGATCTGGTCGAGGCGTTTCTGGCTCAACAGGCGGCAGGTCAATAAGCATGACCACCGCACACTTCACCGACGAAAAAGCCTACGGTTTCGACCCCGTAGGCTTCCAGAACGACACCACCAATGACTTAAATTCTGCCACCGGGCAGCGCGAAGGTAAAGCGTTTGCAACCCTGCGAGCGCACTTCGCAGTTGCAGGTCACACCTTGACTCGCAGCAACCCGGCAGACGGCGCGGTAACTTACTACGCAGTCCGCTGGGGCTTTTGTCGCGCCTTGGATGATCTGAATGCGGTGGCTCAATTCCTGACTCAGATAGGAGGCTTCAATGGGCTTTGATCGACACCTACAACCCGACGCAACCGCTTATTTTGAAGAACAAGGCCAAAAACTGACAGGCCCACGCAAGGCGAAGTGGAAGACAACCGAGTGCAAGTTTCACGGCGGCTCTGACTCTATGCGCGTGAATACCGCCACAGGCGCGTGGGTTTGCATGAGTTGTGGCAAAAAAGGCGGCGACGTGCTGGCCTACGAGATAGCAGTAAGTGGCGCAGATTTTGTCACTGCTGCAAAAGCTATCGGGGCTTGGGTAGATGACGGCAGGCCACACACATTGCAAAAACCGACACCGCTAAACCCACGCGCTGCGCTATCGGCCCTGACCTTTGAGGCCACGCTTATCGCCGTAGCCGCTGGGGGCGTCGCTAAAGGCGTTCTGTTGACGGATGCAGACCGTGCCCGAGTCATGACCGCGGCAGGCCGCATCAACCGCATTGCTGAGCTGTTTGTATGAATAGGACACCTACAGAGTATGAGCAAGGTATAGCTGGGCTTGACGCTGACATTGCGGCGCATTCATCCGAACGTCATTTAAATGATCGGGCTAACCCGGCCAACCCGGTGCCTTACGGCGCGCCACTACCTTCCAAATTGAACGGCGTGGTGTTGACGTGCGGCAGCGATTTGACGCCGGTAGCGGTGGACTGGCTGTGGCGCAACTGGCTGGCGTTGGGAAAGTTTCACCTCCTGGCTGGCGCGCCCGGACAAGGCAAGACAACCATTGCGATGTCGCTGGCTGCAACTGTGACGATTGGAGGGCGTTGGCCGGACGGTGCGCGCTGTGAGGCCGGTAACGTGCTGATATGGAGCGGGGAAGATGACCCAGCCGACACGCTGCTACCGCGCCTGCTAGCCGCTAGTGCTGACCCGACGCGCTGCTTTTTTATCAGCGGCGCACGAATCGACGGCGAAGTGCAGCCCTTTGATCCGGCAACCGACATGGGGCGATTGCTTGAAGCCGTAGAGCAAATCGGCGGTATCAAAATGCTGGTGGTTGACCCGGTAGTTAGTGCGGTGACGGGAGACAGTCACAAGAACACAGAAGTTCGCCGGGCTTTGCAACCGCTGGTTGACCTGGCAGCGGCTACCCAATGCGTACTGCTGGGCATCACGCACTTTTCCAAAGGCGGGCAAGGCTCAGACCCTTCACAGCGGGTTATCGGCTCTGTGGCCTTTACAGCGGTGGCGCGTGTCGTGCTAGTGGCTGCAAAAGTCAAAAGCGAGGACGGCGAAGACACCCGAATTCTGGCGCGCAGCAAATCCAACATTGGCCCGGACGATGGCGGCTTTCAGTATTTCCTGGAGCAAGTGCCGGTGGACGCCTTTCCTGGCATTGAAGCAGCCCGCATCGCCTGGGGTAAGTCCGTCGATGGCAACGCTAGCCAGTTATTGACCGACCCCAGCGAGGTTAGCGCGGCCGAAGATGATGAGCAAAGCAGCGCCCGCGATTCGGCTGAAGAGTTCTTAAAGGATCTGCTGAAGGACGGCCCAGCCCCTACAAAGTATGTAGAGGCCGAAGCAAAAGAGGCTGGAATTTCGTGGGCAACCGCGCGGCGTGCTTCGACAACTTTGAGAGTAAAAAAGCAGAAATCTAACGGTGGCTGGTACTGGAGCCTGCCCGGGATTTCTAGCTTGTCCAATCAACTTGCTCATGTTGCTCAACCGTTAAACCTTGAGCAAGTTGAGCAAGTTGATGAGCAACCTGCCTTTTTAGACCCTTTTGACGCTCGGCAGGCCCTTGACGCGGAGGTGCTCTAAATGTCGCCACTGCCAGTGCAAAACATTTTTGAATCGTTGCGTGAAGCGGGTTTGAGCCTATCGCTGGCATCCAACAGCGGTATCAGCGTGACCCCGGCCAGCCGCTTGACCGACGACTTGCGTTCCTTGATTCGAGACAACAAGCCTTTTTTACTTGATTGGCTGACAGCTGCCAACGATCCCGTGCCAGAACCATCAACAGACCCTAACGCTTGGCGCGAACTGGCTGAGGCATACCACGCACACCACTTCGGCTGTGACGCCTGCGTTGCAGCTGGGCGGGGTACTGGGTACGGACTGCGCTGCGGCGCGGGTACGGCGCTGTGGATCGAATATCAAGAATCGGCCTGATTTAACAGAAAGAAAACAGGTAATGACTGAAAAGAAAATCAGCCAGTGGAAATCTGGACAGACAGGCAACCCGAAAGGACGACCGTCCGGACAGTCCGAGATAACCCGCCTTCGGGCGTCCCTGACTAGCGACATACCGGGCATATTGGTGGGGCTCGTAGCCGCTGCTAAAGGTGGCGACGTTCAAGCCGCTCGTTTGATTCTGGAGCGCGTCCTACCACCCTTAAAAGCCATCGAGCAGGCTGTGGAGCTGCAACTACCCACCGATGGCACACTGACCGCCCAAGGCCGCGCTGTGCTGT
>JAYWDL010000169.1:0-5728 GCA_043779865.1 Polaromonas sp. | reverse complement strand
CGGTGTGCGATGGGTGATGTAACGGTGTTGCTGCTCGATGGCAAGCCGCGTGTTGCGGAGAATGTATTTGGCTGGAATCGGCGCACTGTTGAAGTGGGCCTCCATCAGCGCCTTCGTGCCTGGCCCGTTGCTCTATGGCGGGGTACTCCCCCTCAAGCCAGGCCTGTACAGCTTCTGGCTTTTGCTCATACGCGCGCTTGATGGGCTTTTGCCGGGTGAAGCCCCCAGCGCGTCAAGTATTTGCCTATGCTGCGCACTTGTAGTTTGATGCCGTATTCGCGCTCTATGAGCTGGCCTACGGCAGCGCGGCTCCACAAGCAAAAGTCCATCTTGAGCTGCTCGGGACGGTTCTCGATGATGATGCGCTGGATGGCTTGCTCTTGGGCTTGGCTGAGCACCCGACCATCGCCTTTGCTGCGACCTCTGCAAGCAGGACGAATAGCTGACCAGCCACCAGCATCAAACAGATCAATGACAGCGCGTACTGCCGGGTAGCTCAAACCCGTCATCTCCACGATGCTCATCACCTTGATGGCCTTTTTATGCAACCTCACGACTTGCTTGGCGCCGCTCATGAATTTGTTCAAGCGTTTGTTTCCTGGCGTTTTCTTTTTCCATGGCGTTTGGACTGGAAAATACCGGGAAAATTCATACTTTATTGGGCCGTATCTATAACATCCGCCCGTGCCGTCAATTCCGCTGAAACCCGCTAGCCCCAAAGCCAAACGCCGCGCAGGGAATTGTCAGCGGCCCAGCAGGCACTCAACACGGCTTTCAAACATAAAATCAGCATCCAGCGCAATGAACACGGGCGCAGGAAGCTATTAATTTAATAGTGCTTGCATCACCTGCTACATCAACCCGTTGCAGGAGTTGACCAGCAGCAGCCCCAAGGCCAATCTGCTGACCGCGCTGGAGCCGATGAACCTTCAGCCGCACCGACGCCAGTGGGGTGCGCCACTTGCTGACCGATGCCCTGGGCTCCACGGGTGTTATCGTCCGGCCTGACAACCCCTAGCTTCAAGGAAAACCGCATGTCATCAAGCAATCTGGCATTTCTGGTCGTGGCAGCCGTGCTCATCTTCTGGGCGGTGGGCGCCTACAACCGGCTGGTTAGGCTTAAAAACATCATCGCCAATGCGTTTGGACAGATTGATGTCCAGCTCAAGCGCCGCTATGACCTGATTCCCAACCTGGTGGAAGCCGCCAGAAAATACCTGCAGCATGAGCAGGACACGCTGGAGGGAGTGATTGCCGCCCGCAACCAGGCGCGCAGCGCCAGCGATGCAGTCCGAAGCCGCCCCGGCAAAGCCGACGCCGTCATCGCGCTGGCGACGGCCGAGCAGACGCTGGACAGCAGCCTGGGCCGGCTTTTTGCTCTGGCCGAGGCCTATCCCGAACTGAAGGCCGACCAGACCATACGCGAACTCAGCGAAGAACTCACCAGCACCGAAAACAAGGTCGGCTTTGCGCGTCAGGCCTATAACGACTCCGTGCTGGACTACAACAATGCGCAGGGCCAGTTCCCGGCCCTGCTGGTTGCCCGCCTGTTTGGCTTTATGCCGTCGGCGATGCTTCGCGCCACCGAGAGCGCAGTGGAGCGTCAGGCCGTGCGCATCCAGATGTGATGGCCTTGAAGCCCCTTCTTCAGTATTTCCTTCAAAACCATGCGATTTTTTGAAGAGCAGGAAAAGGCCAGGGCGCAAACACTGCGCTTGCTGCTACTGTTTGGCTTGACGGTGTTGACGCTGCTGCTGGCAGTCAATGCAGCGCTGGCGCTGGCATGGCGTGTCATCTCGCCGGGGTTCAGCGGCTATCCGGCGTATTTTTTTAGCGTCAACACCGCCGTGACGCTGCTGTTTGTCCTGGGCGGCTGGTGGCTTGAAACTTCGTCGCTTCAGGGCGGAGGTGAACTGCTGGCGCGTCGGGCCGGCGCGCGTGAAGCCTGGCCTTCCAGCCGCGAGTCCGAGCGCCGCCTGTGCAACATCGTCAGCGAGATGGCCATTGCCGCCAGCATGAAGCCGCCACTGGCCATGGTGCTGCCGCGAGAGGAAAGCATCAACGCCTTTGCCGCCGGCTGGGATGAGCTTGATGCCGTCGTGGCGGTCACGCAGGGCGCGCTCGACAGCCTGAGCCGCGATGAACTGCAGGGCCTGCTGGCGCACGAGTTCAGCCATTTGCGCGAAGGCGATACCCGCCTGAACATGCGGCTGGCAGGCATGGTGTTCGGGCTGGAGATGGTTTTTAACCTGGGCTCCAGCATGTGCGCCGCCGATGATGACGGCAACCGCTCCTTTCTGGCGCTGCCGGGCTTTGCCATCAAGGCCGCCGGCTCGCTGGGCTGGCTGGCCGGACGGGCACTGAAGGCCGCCGTGTCGCGCCAGCGCGAATTCCTGGCCGATGCGCGCGCCGTGCAGTTCACGCGCAGCAAGGAAGGGCTGGGCGGCGTGCTGCGCAAGGTGGCCGGCGAGCAGGCAAAGGGAATGCCGCGCAGCCTGCACCCGGCGGTGCATCACATGCTGCTGGTGAGCGCATCGACCCAGACCCGCTGGTTTGCCAGCCATCCGCCGCTGGCAGAACGCATTCGCCGCATTTATGGCCGGCCCATGGCGGCACTGTCTGCACGGCGCGACGATGAAGCCGTGACGCGGCCCGATGCCCTGTTTTAAGCATGCTGGGTCTTGAGCCGGACCTGCAACAGGGGACTGAACCCCGCTGTGCGCTTCGCCAAAGCAGTTCCAGTCCGTCTGGCTGCCGGTAGCGCTGCGGGGCTGGTCTAATAGAGGTCAGCACCGTCCACGTCCGGACGGCTATAACGCCGGCTCCAGAAGTCGGCCCCTGACAAACCGATGCAAGACCACCTGACCCCAGTTGCCCCAGTTCAAGTCCCGTTATGGCGCCAGCTTCAAGGCGCCGCTTCCGTTTTAATGGCCGTTCGGGACGGCCAGTCCATGACGCCGGCGCTGGAAGATGTGGACGCCGTGCTGCGCCCCGGCGTTCAGGCGCTGGCCTTTCATGCACTGCGCTGGCTGGGCCGCGCCGAAGCGCTGCGCCAGCAACTCGCCAAGCGCCCGCCGCCGCCTGAAGCCGACGCGCTGCTGTGCGTGGCGCTGGGGTGCATGGCCCCTACGTTCGGCACTGACGTGTCCTCTGTGTCCCCCGAAGGGGCTAATTTTCCTGGGGGCGGCCCCTCGGAAAATTCCGCACGCGCACCCATGTATACGCTGTACACCCTGGTGGACCAGGCGGTGGAAGCGGCCAAGCGCAGCGAATCCACGCAGCACCAGGCCAGCTTCATCAACGGCTGCCTGCGCCGCTTCCTGCGCGAGCAGGACGCCTTGATGACGCTGACCGAAAAAAGCCCGCAAGCCGTGTGGAACCATCCGCAGTGGTGGATAGACCGGGTGCGCAAAGACCATCCGGCGCAGTGGCAGACAATTTTGCAGGCCAACAACAGCCGCGCACCGCTGATTTTGCGAATAAATGAACGAAAAACGACTCAGGCGCAGTATCTACTTGCGCTGTCAGCTATTAATATAGGAGCGTCTGCGGTTGGTGAGCACGGTGTGATTCTGGCTGAAGCGCGTCCTGTCACTTCGCTGCCGGGCTTTTCCGAAGGGCTTTTTTCGGTGCAGGATGCTGCCGCCCAGCTGGCCGCGCCGTTGCTGCTGGACGGACTGATGGCGGCTGGCGATGGCAAGGCCCGGCTCAACATCCTGGACGCCTGCGCCGCACCCGGCGGCAAGACTGCGCATCTGCTGGAAATTACGGACTGCGAAGTGACCGCGCTGGATATTGATGCCCGCCGCTGCGAGCGCATTGAGCAAAACCTGCAGCGCCTCGGCCTGCAGGCGCGCATCCTGGTGGGCGATGCCGGCCGGCCCAACGACTGGTGGGATGGCCGGCTGTATGACGGCATTTTGCTCGATGCGCCCTGTACCGCCTCGGGTATCGTGCGCCGCCATCCCGACGTGCGCTGGCTGCGCCGGCCCACCGATATTGCCCAGCTGGCCGGTATTCAGGCGCATTTGCTTGCCACGCTGTGGCCGCTCCTCAAACCCGGTGGGCGACTGGTCTACTGCACCTGCTCTGTTTTCAGGGCAGAAGGCGAGCAGCAGATAGAAACGTTTGTTGCGCACCACACCGATGCGTTGTTAATGCCCTCGCCGGGGCATTTGCTGCCTCAAAGTCACGTCAGCAAGACCGTCTTCCCGGACAATTTGATGCGTGAGCACGACGGTTTTTATTACGCACTCCTTGAAAAACGCATTCCGTAGCGTCCTTGCGCGCTTCATCCTGGGTTGCTGCGTGTGCCTGTTTTTGGCGCCAGGCCCCAGCGCGGCAGCAGCCACCGAGATCACCCAGCTGCGGGTAGAACGCGCTGAAGACGGGGTTTATCTCTCGGCTATCGCTCGGTTTGACCTTCCGGCTGTGGTGGAAGACGCGCTGCTCAAGGGAATTGCCGTGTTTTTTGTTGTTGAGGCCGATATTTACCGCGACCGCTGGTACTGGACCGATCCGCGTGTCGCCAGCGCCGCACGCACGCTGCGACTGGCCTACCAGCCGCTGACCCGCCGCTGGCGCGTCAACATAGTTTCCGGCCTGATCACCAGCTCGTCCGGCCTGCGCGCCACGCTGAATCAAAACTACGAAACCCTGCCCGAAGCCCTGTCGGCCATCCAGCGCATGGCCCGCTGGAAAATTGCCGAAACCTCCGAGGTGGAGCCGGATTCTGCCTATACGCTTGAGCTGAATTTCCGGCTCGACCTGTCGCAGTTGCCGCGTCCTTTCCAGATTGGCGTAGCCGGGCAAAGGGACTGGACCATTACCGCGCAGGTGAAAGACCAGCTCAGGCTGGTGCCTCTTGCCTCCCCTCCGCCCGCCAGCATCAGCACCGAGGGCGCCAAATGAGTCGCCCCGGCAACCTGATCTCCCTGAAAAGCAGCTCGGCTTTTCGCTGGACCGTGGGCGTTGGCGCGGGTACCGTGGTGGCCTTGGGGCTGGTTCTGCTCTTTTTGCTGACCCAGGCCACCGGCAACCGCGAGTTGTACGAACGCAATTACGCGCTCCTCTTCGGGCTGAATGTGGCGGTGGCCGTGTTGCTGCTGCTGGTAATTGGCTGGATTGCGCTGCGGCTTGCGCTACGTCTGCACCGCGGTCGTTTTGGCAGCCGTCTGCTGGTCAAGCTGGCGGCCATCTTCGCGCTGGTAGGCCTGCTACCCGGCCTGATGATTTATGTTGTGTCTTACCAGTTTGTATCGCGCTCGATTGAAAGCTGGTTTGATGTGGAAGTGGAGGGCGCGCTGACGGCCGGCCTGAACCTGGGCCGCGCGACGCTGGACACCCTGGCAGCGGATCTAGGCAACAAGACGCGGCAGGCCGCCACGCAGTTATCGGAAATACCTGAAGCCATGGTCGGCCTGGGGCTGGAGCGGCTGCGAGAGCAGTTGTCGGCCAGCGATGTCATGTTATGGAGCGCCTCCGGCCAGTTGATTGCCAGTGCTGGGGGGGCGCAGTTTTTATTGCAGCCTGACCGGCCCTCGGTGCAGCAGCTGCGCAGCGCACGCACCCAGCGTGTGACAACGCAGATCGAAGGTCTTGACGAAGTGGTGCCCGGCGGCAATGGCGAGCTCGGATCTGATCCCGGTCCCGCTACGCCTGCACGCGGCGGCGCCACAGCAGCTCGTGTCAAGGCCATTGCCGTGATCAACAACCCGAATCTGAACGT
>JAYWDL010000168.1:0-5738 GCA_043779865.1 Polaromonas sp. | reverse complement strand
TCAGCGGCACCTTCAACATGAGCGAAGCCAGCGAGCAGTGGAAGCCCTTCACGTCGGAGCAACGCGTCATCACGCGGCGGCCGGGTTTCGACTGGGATGCCCGCATCATGATGCTGCCCGGCGTGCTGGTGCATGTGCATGACGCCTACGTCGCGGGCGAGGGAATCTTGCGCGGCGCGCTGTTCGGGCTGGTGCCGGTAGTCAACATGGCGGGCACGCCGGAGATGGCGCGCGGCGAGCTGCTGCGATTTTTTGCGGAGGCCGGCTGGTACCCAACCGCGCTCTTGCCGAGCCAGGGCGTGCGCTGGCAAGCGGTCGATGACATTTCAGCCCACGCCACACTGGCGGACGGCACAGTGGCCGTCACGCTGCTGTTTCGCTTTAACGCTGACGGCTTGATCGACACCGTTTACGCCGAAGCGCGCGACCGCGTCGCCGACGGAAAGACCGTCAGCGCTCCGTGGCAAGGCCGCTTCTGGAACTACGCAGAGAGGGAGGGCATGCGCGTGCCACTCAACGGTGAAGTCGCCTGGCTTTTGCCTGAGGGCACGAAGACGTATTTTCGTGCCACCACAACGGCACTGAGCTATGAGTTTGCGAAGTAGCCAGGGTCTCATCATTTTGATGTGCAGGAATCATGAGCACGCTGTTCACCTTGCAGTTGGCGTTGCCGCTGATTTTTGTCCTCTGGTTCGGCATCGCGCCGCCGCGCAGCCTGCTCGGGTTCTGGATTCAGCTTCTTGCCACCGCCACAGGCTTGACGGCCATCGGCTTGACCGGCCTGTGGCTGTGGCCGCCGTGGTGGGCACCTTATGTTTTCGGCGTCGTCCTGCTGCTGGTCACTCTCACTGGCCTGCGCCGACGGAGCCCGTTTGCTTCCGTGCTTCCATTGACGGTAGGTGCCTGGACCGTTGCAGCTTTGTTTGTCGGGCTCGGCGGTGTAGCGCTTGACCAGGCGGCGCTGGCGCTGGCAGGCCGCGCGCCGCCACCGGGAAGGCTGGTGGAGCTGCAGTTCCCGCTAGCGCAAGGAACCTACCTGATCGTCAACGGCGGCAGCGACATCCGTGTCAATGCGCACATGAAAACGCTGGACGCCAGCATTGCGCGCTTTCACGCCTGGCGGGGGCAATCCTATGGAATCGACATCGTGAAAATAAACCGGTTCGGGCTTCGTGCAAGCGGATTGCAACCAGCCGAGGCGGGCGCTTACCTAATCTACGGCACCAAAGTGCTTGCGCCTTGCAGCGGCGAGGTGGTGTTCGCCATCGATGGCCTGCCCGACATGAAAATCCCCGAGACGGACCGCGTACACATGGCCGGCAATCATTTGATTTTGCGTTGTGGCGACGCAGATGTGCTGCTCGGGCACCTGCAACCCGGCAGCCTGCAGGTGCCAGTTGGCGCACGCGTGCGGGTCGGCGACTGGGTCGGCGCGGTAGGCAATTCCGGCAACACCGACGAGCCGCACCTGCACATTCATGCGCAACAGCCCGCAACCACCCGTGAGCCGATGTCCGGCAATCCCCTGCCTGTCAGCTTCAGCAGTCGCGTGCTGGTGCGCAACGATCGTGTTTCAGTGCCTTGAAGTCAGGAAGGCTCAAGCTTCCGCCGGATCCGGTTTTATATGCGAAAAATGCTTTTATCCCAATAGATTACTGCACAAGTAGCTCTTATTTTAATAGCAATCGGTCTGCGCTTAACTCACTCGCCAAGGCTGTTCGGGGCGTTGTAACCGCGCGGGTTGGCGGCTCCGATGCAGCAAAGCCGGGATGGGGTGCGCAACACCATGCGAAGCATTCCGTACGGGTTCTGCTGCGCTTGAAAAGAAAACAGGCCAGCCTCACCTGTATTTTTTTGAAAGCGCAGCCAATGACAAGCACCTTGCCAGCCTCTCACCCGATCATGCAGGTCAAGCCCCTCGGTTTTCCCTGGGAAACCATCGACCCTTTCCTGTTCTGCGTGTACCACGACGACGCCTATCCGCAGGCCAGTGCGCAGATGGGCCCGGCGGCTTCGTTGGCGGGGCGTGACATCGGGCAGGACTTCAGCCGCAAGGACGGCTGGAGCATGTACCACGGCAGCACCGTGCCGGGCTTTCCGGCGCATCCGCATCGCGGCTTTGAAACCGTGACCATCGTTCGCAAGGGTTTGATCGACCATGCCGATTCGCTGGGCGCGAAGGCGCGTTTTGGGCAGGGCGATGTGCAGTGGCTCACGGCTGGACAGGGCGTGGTGCATTCGGAAATGTTCCCGCTGCTTGACCAGGCCGGACCAAACCCGCTGGAATTGTTCCAGATCTGGCTCAACCTGCCGGCGCGCAGCAAAATGTCGGCGCCCCACTTCACCATGCTTTGGTCGCAGGACATTCCGCGTCTGACAAATACCGATGCCGAGGGCCGCACGAGCGACGTGGCGGTTATTGCTGGCCGGCTCAAGGACGCCAATGCGAGCGTGGGCGCACCGCTGGCGCCGCCGCCCGATTCCTGGGCGGCGCAGGCCGACGCCGACGTGGCGATCTGGACCATTCGCATGGCGCCGGGCGCGCGCTGGACGCTGCCCGCCGCCACAGGCGAAGGAACGCGGCGTCAGCTGTATTTTTTCAAGGGCAAATCGGTGACGGTGGGCGGGCAGGCAGTGAACGCGACCAGCGCCATCGAGCTGCGCGCCGGGGCCGCCGTGGAACTTGTCAACGGTGAAGTGGAGGCCGAATTCCTGCTGCTGCAGGGCCGGCCGATTGGCGAGCCAGTGGCGCAGTATGGCCCGTTTGTGATGAACACCCAGGCCGAGATCAGGCAGACAGTGGCCGACTACCAGCGCACGCAGTTTGGCGGCTGGCCCTGGCCCGACAGCGCGCCTGTGCATGGCCGTGAGACGGCGCGGTTTGCGCTTCACCCCGGCGGGAATGAAGAACGGCCCGCCAGCGCGCCAAACACGCCCTGAAGCCAGGCCAGCAGGGCTGTCACCGTGAGTGGCAGCGCAAGACGGTCCAGCGAAGTCCAGGGCAAAAGCAAGTGCCGGGCGCAGGTTTGACTGCTCTTGTCCTACTTCGTCAGGCGCTACAAGCTGGCAGTATTTTCTGGCCTGCAATGTTTCCATGTGACAAGGGGGTTAACTCAATACGCAGCAACTTGCTGACGCACTAACCCACATATCAACATGAAGTCCTTGATCACTTACCTGGTTGAAGACAATGCGACCATCCTTGACAACCTCATCCAAACGCTTCGCGAGATTGCCGATGTAGAAGTCACGGCCCACGCCGCCACCCAGGCCGAAGCCAGCCGCTGGCTTGAAATGCATGACGGGAAATGGCATCTGGCCATCGTGGATCTGTTTTTGGAGCAAGGCAGCGGTCTGGGCGTATTGGCAGAATGCCGCAATCGCGAGTCCTACCAGAAGATTGTCGTGCTCACCAACTATGCCACCCAGGAGATACGTTTACGGGCAGCCCAGCTTGGGGCCGACGCAGTCTTCGACAAATCCACTGAACTCGACGACCTGTTTGCCTACTGTGCCAGGCAGGCGGCCAAGCTCCAGGAAGAGCCTGCCCAGCAGGCTCAAAGTGAAGCCACTGAACGAAGCCGCATTGTTGCCCCGAAGTAGGCATTGCGGGGAGTGCCGCGCCGGAAAAAGTCCCCCTTTGAAAATCGGCACAACACGGTAGCTGGCAGCCAGGTTGACTGACCATTATTTGCTACTTTTTTCATAGCTGCTTACGTAATACCGGTATGCGCAATCGGCACTTTTCATGCTTGGGACCAGTTGTTCCACCGGAACGGTTCGCCACCGACGTTTGGTATCGATGGCGGGCAGGGCTTTGGAAAAGGCGCAGCGCGCCGCCAGCCCCACCCGGTGACGTGTTCAGGCCTTGCTGCGCAGCAGCCGAAGCCCGTTGGCCACCACCAGCAGGCTGGCGCCCATGTCGGCAAAAACCGCCATCCACATGGTCGCGCTGCCGAACACGGCCAGCACAAAGAAAACGGCCTTGATCCCAAGCGCCAGCGTGATGTTTTGCCACAGGATGGCATGGGTATGCCGCGACAGGCGCACCGTCTCGGCAATGCGCCGCAGGTTGTCGTTCATGATGACGACGTCAGCCGCCTCGATGGCAATGTCGGTGCCTGCGCCGCCCATGGCAAAACCGATGTCGGCCTGAGCCAGCGCGGGCGCATCGTTGATGCCGTCGCCTATCATGCCGGCCGGCCCGTACTGGGTCTGCATTTGCCGGATGGCGGCCAGCTTGTCTTCGGGCAGCAGGTTGCCGCGCGCATCATCAATACCTGCGTGGGCAGCGACTGCCCTGGCCGTGGCTGCGTTGTCGCCGGTGAGCATCACGGGCGTCACGCCCAGGGCTTTCAATTCGGCGATGGCCTGCCGTGAGGTCTCCCTGATCGTGTCGGCCACGGCAAAAATGCCCAGCACGCCTTGTTCACCGGCCAGCAGCGCCACTGTTCGGCCCTGCTGTTCATGCAGGGCCAGCGCCGCTTCCAGTTCTGCAGAACACTGCTGACGCTCTTCAATCAGGCGGTGGTTGCCCAGCACGTAGCGCTTTCCATCAATCGTGCCCTGAACGCCCCGGCCGGCCAGCGCGCTGAAGTTTTCGACGGAACGAAGGCTTTCAATGTTGTTTTGGGCCAGCCCTTGCGCGATGGCTCTGGAGACCGGATGGTCGGAGCGTGCTGCCAGGCTGGCGGCAATCTGGCGGACTTCAGCCTCATCAGCCCCGCCCCAAGCCCGCGAATCCACCAGCGCAGGCATGCCCTGGGTAAGAGTGCCGGTCTTGTCCAGTGCCACTGCCTTGAGCCGGCGGGCGTCCTCCAGGTAGGTGCCGCCCTTGATCAGGATACCGCGCCGCGCTGCGGTCGCCAGGCCGCTGACAATGGTCACCGGTGTGGAAACGACCAGCGCACACGGGCAGGCGATGACCAGCAGCACCAGCGCTTTGTACAGCGCCTCAAGCCAGGTCCAGTCGAGCAGCGGCGGCGTTAGCAGCGCGACCGCCAGCGCCATGATGAACACGGCCGGGGTGTAGACGGCGGCGAAGCGGTCAATCAAGGTCTGCGTCGGCGCGCGCGTGCCTTGCGCCTGTTCGACGGCGTGAATGATGCGCGCCAGCGTGCTGTCGCTGGCTGCGGCGGTCACCACCAACTCCAGCTCGCCGGTTTCGCTGATGGTGCCGCCGAACACGGCGTCGCCAGGGGCTTTGTCTACTGGAAGGCTTTCTCCGGTGACGGAGGCCTGGTTTACCGCGCTGGTGCCCGCCGTCACGGTGCCATCCAGCGGAATACGGCCACCGGGCTTGACCCGCACGGTGGCGCCCAGTGGCACGTCGTCAAGCGCCACGGTGGTCCAGCTGCCGTTCGATTGGCGAATGTCGGCTTCTTCAGGAGCCAGCGCCATCAGGCCCTGGATGGCGTTGCGGGCCCGGTCCACGGCCAGCGCTTCGATCAGCTCGGCGATGGAATACAGCGCCATCACCATGGCGGCTTCGGGCCACTGGCCAATCAAGAATGCACCTGTTACTGCTACGGCCATCAGGACATTGATGTTCAGCCGGCCCTTGAACAAGGCCCCCATCCCTTTTTTATAGGTTTCCACGCCAGCCAGCCAGATGGCGATGCCAGCCACCGCCATGCCGGCAATCTTCCACGCCAGTAATGGTGGCGCGAAATACGACATAGTCTCCGCGCCAATGGCAAGCACCAGGGCTGCCACAAGGCGCAGTACGCCGCTGTTCG